>JAJDAM010000367.1 GCA_029261905.1 Deltaproteobacteria bacterium | reverse complement strand
GGCGCCACGGGCCTCGGCCTGTGCGCACTGACTGTGCTTGGACTGCTGGGGCATCGCCGCAGGCTCGGCCGACGCGGACGCCAACAAGCTGTCTAAACGACCGCACCAAACAACCGCCCGACCAAGGTCGTCAGACCCATCGCCAGTGCACCCCAGAACGCCACCCGGGTCACACCCACCAGCGGCATCGCGCCGCCAGCTCGTGCTGCCAACGCACCCAGGAGCACGAGAGCTGCGAGCGACGTACTCGCGACCGCCGGGATCAATCCGGTGAGCGGAACAACGGCCGCCATGGCGAGTGGTATGGCCGCGCCAATCGCGAATGTTCCCGCAGAGGTGAATGCCGCTTCGACCGGACGCGCGGTCGACCTGGCTGAGATTCCCAGCTCGTCCCTTGCGTGCGCCGCGAGAGCGTCGTGCGCCATCATCTGCTGCGCGACTCGACTTGCAGTCCCGGAGTCGACACCACGATCGACATAGATCTTGGCCAGCTCCGCGTGCTCATACTCCGGGTCCGCGCCCAGTTCGGCACTCTCGCGTCGGAGGTCCGCATGCTCGGTGTCCTTCTGCGAGCCAACCGACACGTACTCCCCTGCAGCCATCGACATCGCTCCCGCGACCAGGCCAGCGACGCCCGCAGTCAGCACGCCCTTCCGAGTAGGATCGGCGGCGGCAACTCCGAGCACGAGACTGGCAGTCGAAACGATCCCATCGTTGGCGCCGAGCACGGCGGCACGCAGCCAGCCGACACGGGAAATACTGTGTATCTCGGGATGTCTCATGGTGCTCCTTTCGGGATCCTGGTTGCTTGGACTCGCCGCACTGCTGGTTCCGGATGGTGCAGACACGCCGGCAGGCATCAGCACCGAAGTCGGCACCGCCGTCAGGGAAAGACCTTAGTCGTCGTCGAACCGTTCCACCTTGGCTGCGGTTCCCGCTCCATCAAGATATGCGCTGGCCGCACCGTGCTTGTAAACGAGTTCGCCGCCGGCATGGCCTACCGAGATACCCGCTGCCAGAACGCCGAACGTCGCGATCGTCCCGGCGATCTGTCCCCAGCTGCCTGCACGTGCGGGCAACAGACCCGCGCCGCACGCCAGCAGGCACAGCCCCGCGATCCACATGAAGCGTTCCGCTGCCTCTTCGTGCGCTTCGATGAAGCGCTCGGCGACGACGTGCTCGACACGTTCTTCCTCGTCCTCGCCGGTCTCGAGCGCCAACCAGCCGGACCCGACCAGGATCGCTTGCAGCAGCACGATCAGCACCCAACTTCGAGCTGGGATGAAGCCCTTGTAGATCAAGAACAGGCCGAGCACTGCGAGCCCCGGGAGCAGGATTGCAAGCGCGATGGGAAGATGCACAACGGCAGGGTGGAGCGGATCGGGCAACATGGATCGAGTCCTCCGGTTGGGTGTTCGCGAGGAACCATACTGCCAGCGCGGACTCCGCCCATCCGTCAGACGTCGGACTCGGGCCACGCGCGCGGTGGGAACAGGAGATCCTGTTGGATCCGACAGATGCCGGAGGGCGCTCTCGATGGTTCGCCACGGTTCTGCTTGGCGCGATCGCGGTAGGAGGTGCGATCGACCTCGCACTCGACGGGGCGACTACCCTATGGCGTGGCCTCCCGCCGGCCCGCCAGCCGCTGGGAGATCCGCTGAGAACTTCCAGGGCTTCGTGGTCCTTGGATGCATCTGCATCCTGTTGCGGCATGATCGAGAGGGCTTCTAGAGTCCAGCCATGAAAAATAGCCCGAGCGTCATTTCCTACACGGACGGTCTCCCGGTTCGAGATCTCGAGACCTTCGCGCAACGGATCGAGGAACTCGGCTATGACTCGGTCTGGGTGACCGAGTTCACCGGGCGTGATCCCTACACCACCGCGGCGCACCTGCTCGCTCGCACCGAGCGCATCAACGTGGCCACAGGCATTGCCAACGTCTATTCACACGACGCGATCGTGGCCGCGCAGAATCGGCAGACGTTGGCGGAACTCGGGGACGGCCGCTTCGTTCTCGGCCTCGGCGTTTCCCATCCGCCGATGGCCGCCATGCATCAGCTCGAGTGGTTGCCGCCGCTGCGCAAGATGCGCGAGTACCTCGATACGATGGAGGCCACGCGGGTCGACTCGCCCGCACCCGCGGTGCCGGCTCCGATCTGGCTCGCAGCCAACGGTCCCAAGCTGCTCGAACTGGTGGCGCAGAGACTCGACGGGGCGAATACCTATCTGTTGCCGCCGGCCCATACCAAGCGCGCACGCGAAATCCTGGGTCCCAACAAGCGTCTCAACGTGGTGTTGCCGTGCTGCTTGTGTGAGGACCCGGTCAGGGCCCGCAAGCTCTCTCGTCGCGCGCTCAGCATCTACATGCCGTTGCCCGCCTACCAGAAGGAGTGGCGGAACTACGGGTTCGACGAGTCGGACTGGGCGGACGGCGGGAGTGATCGCTTGATCGATAGGCTGGTGGCGTGGGGTGACGAATCCGCGATACGAGCGCGCATCGACGAGTACGAGGCCGCCGGCGCGTCGCACATCGCCATCAGTGGATACAACGCCGGCGGGCAGGGAGCCGACTGGAAGCTGCTCGAGATGTTCGCGCGCTGAGCTTGCTGAGCGCGACCCCCGTGGGATCGTCGATCAGATCCGGTGGATCGAAAATACCGGAATCACCCGCGGCGCAGCCGATGCGACGTACTCCGCGAACTGCGGAATCGTCTTGATCTGGCTCTGCACTTTTCGTTCGGCGGCCGCATCATCGAGCTGCAGGACGTCGGCGGTGAAGCGTTCCGCGCCGTACTCGACGCTGATGCGTGGATGGGCCCGCAGGTTGAAGTACCAGTCGGGGTGGGTCGCGGCGCCGGCCTTGGTCCCATAGAGCAGCGTTGAGCGTCTTCCATTCGAACACCGCTCATTCCCCTGCGCGCGGTTTGAGCACACTGTTCTCGCGCAGGTGATCGATCATCTCGTGCGCGTCCTCCCGCTCTGCGGCCAGGAAGCGTGCGACGGCCTTCGCGAATCCGGGCTCCGCAATGGAGTGGAGGCTGAGGGTCGGTTGCGCGTCGAAGCCGCGCAGATGCTTGTAGTCGCCACCGGCACCCGGTTCGAAGCGGTCGAGGCCGGCTCGAATGCAATGCTCGATCGCCGCGTAGTAACAGACGTTGAAATGCAGGTGACGAACGGGTTTGAGGGCACCCCAGTAGCGTCCATACAACACGCCGTTCTTGACGACGTTGGTCGTCCCCGCAATCACCTCGCCATCCTTGCGTGCGACGATGAAGCACAGCCGATTTCGAAAGCGGTCGCGCAGCAGGCCGAAGAACTCGCGGTTCAGGTACTGACGACCCCAATAGCGGTCTTCGATCGTTGCGAGGTAGCACTGATACAAGGGGTCGAACAGGTCGTCTGAAATCTCGTCGCCGACCAGTGCCTGGATCTCGACTCCCTGGATCTCCATCTCGCGGCGTTCGCGCTTGATCTGGTTTCGGCGCTTGCTGCGAAACTGCGCCAGGTAGTCGTCGAAATTCTCGAACCCGTGGTTTTGCCAGTGGTATTGGAAACCGACGCGCAGTTGGTATTCGCTCGGGTCGCTCGTCTGCTTGGAATCGTCCGAAGTCGCGAGTGCGTCGACTTCTTCGCGGGTGCAGAAATTGATGTGGACGCTGGACATGTCGTTGTTCTGACAGATCTGGCGCAGGGCCGTTCCGAGCAGACGCATCGTTTCCGGTCGGTCGGCGTCGGGCGCGAGCAGGAACCGGGCGCCAGTTACCGGCGTGAACGGAACGCCAACCAGGAGCTTTGGGTAGTAGGCGACACCCGCGCGCTGCGCGGCGTCGGCCCAGGAGTGGTCGAAGACGAATTCGCCCGCGCTGTTGCCCTTCAGGTACAGCGGGCACGCCGC
>JAJDAM010000366.1 GCA_029261905.1 Deltaproteobacteria bacterium | reverse complement strand
CCTCACTGAGGTTCGAAAGGCCCTGCAAGTCGGCACCCGCGCAAAAACCGCGGCCTTCGCCGGTGATCACGATCACGACGACGTTCTCGTTCTTCTCGGCCCGGTCGATCGCGTGGCGAAGCTCGAAGCCCATGACATCGGTCCAGGCGTTGAGGCGACCGGGTCGATTGAGCTTGATGGTGGCCGTGGGGTTGTCGACCTCGAACTTGATTTCTTCGTAGACCGTTTCGGGCATGCACGACTCCTGATGTTCACAATCGTTTCCGACCCGAAAGGCTATCACAGTGCCACTGGGCTCGTTCCCGCCGCGGAACGGAGCTTCGTCGAACTCCGTGAAAGACGCGCGCGAAGCGGGAAGATGTCCACGCAGCGTGCCGCTCTCGGTACGCGCGGGTGCATCGGCCTCGCCGAGCGATCCGCTTCGTGGTCGGTCTTTCGAAGTCGGGCTTTCAGAGGTGGGCTCTTGTTGGGAGCAGCCCTTGATGACGAACAGCCCTTGACGAGAACCGCTCAAAAAGAGGGCTCTCGCAGGTGGACCGCTAGGAACTCGCGGCGGTCTTCGCGGCCTTCTTGCGTTCGAGCCTTCGCTTACGCCGCATGTTGACCAGGTGTCGCCGAACTTTCTGCTTGCTCTTGCTGCGCGCCATGAATCCTCCGGATTGGGGGTGAGAGCCTACTGCAACCGGACCGACTCGCAAATCCATGAAAAGAGCCCGCCACAATGCCCGGTCGACGGCTTCGAGACGGGGCTCCAAGCGCCTGGGGTGAGCAAGGGCGCCAGGAAAGAGCCCGATAGGCGGGCAACCCGGAGGCCGGTTCCTGTCAGCGCGGGTTCAGCGATCCAGGATCTCGGTCAGAACGGACCCCATCGCGGCAATCTCATCGTCGTGAAGCGACTCGACCGCCGGTAGGCTGGCGATCATCTTCTCGAGGTTCTCAGCGACGATCGGGTGGACCTCGTCGAACTCGATTCCCATGCCGAGTTGGCGGTCGTCACGCGTGACCGTTCCCCAAACGAGAAACGGCTCTTCGCCGGGCGAACCGTAGATTGCCAGGTGGAGCCTGTCTCCCAGCTCCAGGTTGGGGCTGTACTCGATGCGCATGCCACCAACCGACAGGTCGCGGCCGACCAGAACTTTCAGCGCGCGTGTTCCGAATGCGGGCACCTTCGCGTTGTAGATCCGCCGGTCTTTGGATCGTCGCTCGGCGGGGGATGACTGTTCTTCGACGGCTTCCGGCGGCTGCGCCGCGATCCTGACATCGACATCAATCGTGGGCTGGGTATTCGGAGGATGCTCGACCGAGTCCGCCGTGTTGACCGGATCCACGGCCTCTACCGAAGCACTCTCGGAGCGCGGGTCGGGGGGACAGCTCTCGGCAACCGTTTCCCGAAAATCCCGCCGCCGGTGTACCCGGGTGGCCGACCCTCTTCGTTTCGGCGCGCCGGTTCTCGATTGATCCGATGCGCCGGCGTTTTCTTCTTTGCTTCGCATACCGGACTGCAGCGTCGGTGGACCCGCGACCTTGTCTTCCAAGATCCATTCGAGTTCGTTTCGAGCTTCCGAACTCAGATCTTCGAACTCGACCGCGGCTGCATACAGTCCGTCGAAGCCGAGCCGTTCGTCGAAGTGGTTGCGCAGGACCGTCCCTTCGACGACCAGTTCCTCGGTCGCCCCGAGACTTTCGGTAAGGGTCACGCAGACTCGCTTTCCGGCTTCCAACGGGTAGGGCGATAGCAGCCGGCAACCGCGCGTCGACAGATCGGCCAGCGTCGCTCGCCGTGACAGCACGCCCATACGAAACGAAATTTCGAACCCTACCGGAATCCGGGGCTCCACTCGGCGCTCATCGCCGCGGTAGATGCAATGCGCGACCAGCAGTCGCAAGGCTTCGGCGTGAACCGGGCGCCGGACCAGATAATCGAATCCGATCTCACGCAACTGCGCGCGCAGCGCGTTGGAATCCTCGTTGACGACAACGATGCGCGTTGGCGGGTCTTGGTCGGTGTCGTTCAGGTCGATCTTGACATCGGCGATCCGTCGGGGAGTCGCGACGAGCAGGTCCGTCGGCGGAGTCACGTCCGACGGGACAGAGCCACCCTTGAATCGGTCGAACTCGATCGCGAGAGATTTCAGGATTCGCGCAACGTCATCGAGTTCGCCGTCGTCGACCAGCATGACTGCACGAGAATTCGCTACGGGCACCTCACACCTCACGTTCGGTTGGGTCCGGGAACGCGTTCCCGGGCGGGCTCAATCCTCGATCCGGGGCATTCCGACCCGGTTCGATTCAGACACGGAGACCCCTTACGAGTCGTCCGATCCGGACTCGGGCTGTAGCCCGACCGGACGATTTTCCAGGACGGTCGTCGGCGAGGCGGGGAGGCCCTCGAGGCCCCTGTAGACCCAGCCGAGCGCGCCAGCGGCCAAACCGAAAGCCACGACCAGCCAGACCACCGCCGCAGGACCATCGATGTCCATCTCGATACCCCAAACCGCAGTCAGAACTGCGACGAGGTTGTTCGAACCGTGACACAAGATCGAAGTCCGGATACTGCCACCGAGGAGTGTGATGACTCCGAGATAGGCCCCCAGCAGGGTCGCGAGGACGGCGTAGATCGGCTCCACATGAAGTGCGCCGAAGAACAATGCCGCCACTGCGACCGATGTCGCGGGGCCGAAACGACCGTACAACCCCCGCTGGATGAGCCCTCTACACAGCAGTTCCTCGGCGAACCCCGGTGCCAATGCGAAACTGATGACAGCGAGTGCGATCGTCAGGCCCCCCACTCCGGACAGTTCCGATTCGAATTGCGCAAGCGCACCCTGTTCGCCGAACCCGGCAAGTTCGTAGACGCCATTGAGTGCAAAACTCAAGGCAAGGGTTCCGACGATGAGTACCCCGCTGGCTCCCCACGGGATCCGACTCGGTTGCAACCCCAACCGCTGCGTGACGCCCGAGCCGGACAACAGTGCGAACGCCACGGCAAGCGTCCCCAGGAAGAACTCGAGAGCGAATCCCGTGACGATCGAAGATTCGGGGGCGGTGTCGGGTGCGAGCATCGGAGCTGACACCAGAAACAGCGTGCCGGCGCCCGCGAACAGAAATGCTGCGCCGGTCCGATGAGTTCGCACCCGGAGAGCCTACCGTGTGAGAAGACATTC
>JAJDAM010000365.1 GCA_029261905.1 Deltaproteobacteria bacterium | reverse complement strand
ATCGGTGAGCAATGCAATTCGTCGCAGCGGCACCGACCAGCCGTAGCGTTCTTCGAGCCGGTTTTGAAACACGCGTCGAAGTGGGTGGGGGTGGCCGGGATATCCCAGGTCTTGAGTTTCGATCACGTGGACGAGCGCTTCGCTGATCGGTTCCGCGATCGGGAAATCCATGTCGGCCACCCAGGCCGGGAGGACGTTGCCTCCGTCGCGGCTCCACTTGGCCCCGCGCTTGCGCCGCATCGAATCGATATCGAGGTCTTCGAGATGAATCACGGCGTCAGGCTAGGAGGTTGACCCAAGCCCGGTCAACCGCGACGCAATGATCCGGGCCATGGGAAATTCATGCCGCCATGACGGAGACGTCATTTCTCGGTGGCGGTGTTCGCGAGTGCCCGATCGATCTGGCGCATCAGGTTCAACGCCTCCGGCGCCCCACGGGTCAACTCGACCAGTTGCGCCGCGGGAACTCGGGCCCGCTCCCAATTCCCGGCCTGGACGTAGAATGAAGCCAGCGCGTACACGATCTCCGGATCACGGGGCGCGAGCCGCGTGGCTTCGAGCAGGGCCCGCTCGGCGCCATCGAGCTCTCCGATCTGCTGTAGCGCCAGCCCGTGGTTGTACTGGACGCGGGCTCGCTGCGGCAGAAGCTCTGCGGCACGGCCGATGTGTCCGGCGGCGGACTCGAATCGACCGCTCTCTGCCAGAACCAATCCGAGCGAGTAATGGAATTCGCCGCGGTCCGGATCGCGAGCGATTCCCTCACGCAGCAGTCGTTCCGCTTCGGTGTGTCGACCGAGCGACCCATACAGCACCGCCAGGTTTGCACGCGCCGGGAAGAAGTCGGGATCGAGTTCGATCGCCGCCAGGTACCACTCGATCGCCTCGTCGTGGTCACCAACCGCTGAAGCGAGGATCGCGAGATTCAGATTTCCGGAAGGGGTATCGGTCTCAGCTTTTTGTGAGGCAACGTACTCCGCAAGAGCTGAATCTCGTGCGCGGCGAAGTTTCGGAGACTCGATCTCGGCTGAGGCCAGCACGCGCGCCGCCTCGATCCGTACGGCGCGCACAGGATCGGTCAATAGAGGTGCGCCCACCGCGATCTGTTTTTCCGGTTCGACCAGTGCCAGCGAGCGCGCGGCAGTGGCGCGCACCCAGGGATCGCCGTCTTTCATGGCGTCGATGGCTGGCCCGGCCGTGGCCGGACCGTACACGCTGAGCAGCTCCAACGCCGTCGCGCGCAAGATGGCGGGTCGATCGGAATCACTGACGATCGACGTCAGCCCCGCGATCGCGCGGGTCTCTCCTCGGCGCGCCGAATCGAAGACAGCCGCGAACTCGGGTGCTGCCGTTTCGGCCCGTGGACCGAAACGTTCGACGAGCGACTCGGAAGCCCACGCCGCGGTTCGATCGGCATGACAAGCGGTGCACGCGTCAGGTGTCCCGAGTGAAACGGACAAATCTGGGCGCGGTATGCGAAAGCTGTGGTCGCGCCGAGGGTCGACCTGCATGTAAGTCTTTGTGGGCATGTGGCAGTTCACGCACTGTGCCCCCGTCGATCCGTTCGGGTGAAAGTGGTGATCCGGAGCGTCGTACGGCTTCTTGGTCAGACTCGGGAAGCGCGGGTTTCCGCTCGCGGAGTGACACTGGGTGCAAAGCGCGTTGCCGTTTTTCCGGAGTTCCAGACTGTGTGGATCGTGGCAGTCACTGCACGCCACACCCTTTGCGTACATCCGACTCTGCAGAAACGATCCGTAGACGTAGACTTCGTCGAGAATCTGGCCATCGCTGTGATACAGGCCTGCACGCAACGTGGCCGGTACGAAGTCGTCGAGCAGTTCTCCACCTGCGCTGTCCTCGCCGTTGATGCGGTGCCGGCGCGAATGGCAGGGAGCGCAACTGTCGACCTGATGGCGGGAATCGCCCGTTGCCAGACCGGCGGGCAGTCGGGCCGGCACTGCATTTCCAGCGCGGGCATCCGCGACATGAAGCGAACCCGGGCCATGGCACGCTTCGCACGCTACGTCGATTTCGGACCAGGTGGTCTCGTAGCTGTCCGTGTCGGAATCAAACCCCTTCTGCAAATTCGTCGAATGACATTCGGCGCACATGTGATTCCAGGTCTGGTAGGCGCCGGTCCAATGAAACGGGTCGCCCGGTCGCGGAGGATCGTCGGGATAGAGATGAAACCAGCGCTGCCCTCCTTGATCGGATGGACGCGTGTCCCACGCCACGGAGAGCGACTGAAAGCGACCGTTCGGAAAGCGAACCAGGTACTGCTGCAGTGGATCGACGCCGAACGTGTACGCGATCTCCCATTCCGAGAATGTCCCGGTCGAATCCTGCGACTCGACCCAGTACTTGTCGTCACGCCGGAAGAAACGAAACGTCGCCTTGCCCTGGGTGAACATCGCGTCGTCGAAGTCTCCCAGAATATTCGCGGCGTCTTGCATCGCGAGGTCGTGATGGGAGCCAGACCACTTCGCGAACGCGTCTGCGTGGCAGGACTGGCACTCTTCGCTCCCGACGTAGCCCCCGACGTAGCTCTCCACGTAGCCCTCCGCCGGGGTGTCCCCGCGAAGGGGTTCGACGGGTTCCGACGACGAATCACGGGATTGCTGGGCGGTGATGGGATCGCTCGTTTCAGAGCCGCATCCCGACGTGAGGACTGCGAGCGCACACAGACAACCCATGAGTTCGACCCACGCACGGGTGGGGGGGATTGGCCAGTCTGCCTTTGAGATCATCGGCAGACCCTAGCCTGCAATGAGCCGAACCTCATCGCGCCACCTATGCTGCGTGCATGCCTACCGAATCGAGTGATACAGCAACCCCGCTGCCGGTTTCGCCCGCCTATGCGCGATATGTGCTGGGGTTGATGCTCGCGGTCTACGTCGTCAATTTCGTCGATCGGCAGATCCTATCGATCTTGTTGCCCTCTATTCAACGTGATCTGGACCTCAGTGATACCCAACTCGGGCTGCTCGGTGGTGTGGCGTTCGCAATCTTCTACGCCACGCTCGGAATTCCGATCGGGCGGTTGGCCGACCAGTGGTCGCGCAAGGGGGTGATCGCCATATCACTGGCGCTGTGGAGCGGTATGACCGCGTTGTGCGGTTCCGCCGCGGGGTTCGGGCAACTCCTGCTCGCGCGCGTCGGGGTCGGAGTCGGCGAGGCCGG
>JAJDAM010000364.1 GCA_029261905.1 Deltaproteobacteria bacterium | reverse complement strand
GTTCGAACAGCTCGTCGAGATACCCGCTTGATCCCCGCAAAAGAACAGCTGTTGACGAGCTTCGATGTCGCACGGTTCGTCGCCCGGGGTTTCCTGAGGTTCGACGCGATCGTTCCCGACGAGCTGAACCGCGAGTTTCTGTCTCGGGTCGAGCGCGATGGGCCGCCACCGGGCAATCCGCCCGGGATTCCACTGGCCGACTGTTACGCGGATACACCGGTACGACCGATTCTCGACCTGCCGCGCGTTCAGGGAATCATCCATAGCCTGGTCGGACCGAATCCGATCTTCGATCACCATGGCGTCCACTTCAGTCGACCAGCCAGCTTTTTCGAGGAGCGCGGTTCCAAGGCCTATTCCCAACACACTCACCAGGATTCGACGATCGACGTCCGGCGGGCGTTCGATCTGCAGCTCTTCTACTTCCCACACGCCGTCACGCCGCAGATGGGTGGTACCCGCTATGTCCCGGGTACACATCTTCGGATCGTCAACGAGGCGACGATCGCGCGCTACCAGAACATGGTTGGCCAGCAGAAAGTCGTCTGCCCGGCGGGCACGATACTGGCCTGTCACCATGGCCTGTGGCACGGCGGAGAAGTCAACCGCAGTGACCGCATGCGTTTCATGTTGAAGGTCCGACTCGCCCCGAGCGTTCCGCAGGTTCGGCATTGGAACACCGATGATTTGACGGAAGCCGCCGTCGCTGCGCGACCCATCTTCGATCCGACCTATCTGCCAAGCCTCGATCTCGACGACATTCGGAGCATTCTGTGTCGACCGGAGCCCTGGTTCGAGGCGGATACCGGCCGACTCGAGTTCATCAACCGCGTGCACTTGTGGCGCTACCTGGTCGGCAACGAGCGTGCCGATATCGATTACTGGGTCGGACGGGTCGAAAACGATCCCGGTAGCAAGCGGCGGTAGGTCGGCGGCGAGCCTCAGTCGCCGGTACCTGCGACCTCGGGGCGTCCATCGATGGGGAGTCGCAGCGTAAATTCGGCACCCCCGCTCGGCGACTCTTCGAAGTCGAGCGAGCCGCCGTGCTCGCGCGCGATTCCATACGCGATCGGAAGACCCAAACCGGTTCCCATCCCGGGTGATTTGGTCGTGAAGAACGGGTCGAAGATACGGCCGCGAATGCGAGTGGGAATCCCCGGCCCGTTGTCTCGAATCCGTATCGAAACCTCGGTTTCGGTCGCGCAGGTTTCGATTTCGATCGATGCCTGATCGACGCCCTCGACCGCTTGTCTGGCGTTGGCGCACAGATTCAACAGCAGTTGCACGATGTGCCCATGAGAGGCGCGGACCTGCGGCAGCGACGTGTCGGGGTCGTAGCGAAGGGCCATTGCCGGGTCCGTTTGCATTCGAGCCATCTTGAGCGCATCGGAGAGCGCCTCGTTCAGGTCGATGGCTGATACTTCGTCGGGGCGCATCCGGGAGAAGCGACGCATGCGATCGACGATGCCGCCGATTCGATCGATTCCGTCGCTGCATTCTTCGGCGACGATCCGCATCTCGCCGCATTCGTCGGATTTCTTGTCGTCTGTTTCTTTGAACTGCTCCTCGAACGCGCGGGTGAGTTCCACGATGTGGTTGAGGTTCGATCGGATGTAGGCCAGCGGATTGTTGATTTCGTGTGCGATGCCTGCCGAGAGCCCCGCCATGGTTTCCATGCGCTGGCTCTGTCGCAGGAAATGTTCCATCCGACGCCGCTCGGAGTGATCGCGGAGTACCATGAAAAAGCCGACGGGATCGTTGTCGCCGCCGCAGACCTTGTTCGTCGTGGATTCGATCAGGCGCCCATCGCGCGTCTCGAATGAGTGGATCCACGGGCCTGGACTCAGCTGCAATTGGCCGGCTGCGGCTTCCAGGACATCCAATGGGATGATCACATTCGATTCCGATACGACTTCAGAATAGGGGCGATTGCGTAGGGAACCCGGTGTGGCGCCAATGATGTCATCGGCGCTGGGATTGGAGTCGAGTATCCGGCCCGTCTCGTCGAGGATGATCACTCCGTCACCGAGGTGTTCGATCACCTCTCCGCGGGCCAGTGGGAGGCGGTCGCGCATCTGGTGTTGCCAATGCAGGAAGAAGAGCGTGCTGACCGACACCGCGATCGCGATCGGCGTGAAGTCACTGCCGGGGGCGGTGATTTCGACCGAGCGAAGGAATCCGATGACGATTGGCAGGCCTGCGGCCGTTGCGATCGCCGCACCGCGGAGAGGCTGGCCGGATCGGGCCAAGAGCCATGCGGACCGGATGAACAACGCGGTGCCAGCGACGACCAGGCAGTAGCTCCAGACGGTGAAGATCCACAGCAGCGGCCCTGCGGTTGCACGGAGCCCGTTTTCGAACACGGGAAGGTCGGTCTGGAAATACAGATGGTGATAGGGGTTGGTGACTGCGGCCAGGTAGGCACAAGCCGAGGGTACACCCAAGAGCATCGCACGACGCGTCGACAGCCAGGCTACGTGTGTGAGGCGTGCTGCAAGGATCGCCCACAATGGGGCGATCGCGACCGCGCCCAGGTAGTAAGCGAAGAAGATCCCGGCCGTGCGACTGTCGGGAAGCGCGACGACCCGGAGGGCCGTACCTGCGTTCCAGACCGCGATGGCTGCCATCAGCGACACGACGGACCAATAGACCCGCTCGCCACGCGTGGCTGCGTACATTCCGACAACGATGGCGACGCAGAGCGCGACCATGCACTGGAATGTCTGAGACTCCAATGGTTCCCTCTAACGCCGAGATTCCGACACCGTTGTATCGGTGCTTCGATCCGTACCGTTTAGGGGATTAGCCGGAGGGGTTGGGGTGATTTGGCCTTTGCGGCGAACGCTCCAATCCGCGATTCTGCCACTGCTCGAATTTTCACAGGAGCTGTGGTGGTTTCGCGCGCATCCTCACGTCTTCCGGAGACCCGTACTCGACCATGTCGTCCAATGCCGTTCCGACCGTCAGGCTCCGTCCCCCGACCCATCTCGACGAGCGGATTCGGCCGCCCGGATCCAAGAGCCTGACCAATCGAGCACTGCTTCTCGCTGCGATGGCGCGGGGACGCTGTCGTTTGCGCGGGCTCTTGGTGGCGGAGGACAGCCGCAGGATGCGCTCATGCCTCGAGAGACTGGGCGTGTGGGTGGTCGAAGTCGACGACACCACCTTCGATATCGAGGGGCGATCGGGAACGTTTGCAGCCGCGTCCGGTTCGGGGCCGCTATTCGCCGGCGCGGCCGGCACGGTCGCACGATTCCTGACCGCTGTTCTCGCCGCTGCGCCCGGAAATACCGATGTGCCGATCGAGGTAGACGCATCGCCACAGATGCGAGATCGCCCGATGGGCCAGCTACTCGATGCGCTGCGCGAGCAGGGGGCAACGATCCGCTGCCTCGGCGAGGACGCGCGTCTCCCGGTCGAGATCGGCGCGGACTCCCATCTGACGGGAGGCGAGGTGGTCTTTTCGCGACCGGCCTCATCGCAACTGGTTTCGGCGATGGTGTTCGCTGCCAACTTCTCGCGAGGGCCGACCCGCATCGTGCTGCGCGAGGGGACGCCGGCGCGGCCCTATGTCGATATGACGATCAAAGTCCTCGAACATTTCGGCGGGCGTGCGCGCTGGGTTGCCGACGACGAGATCGCAGTCGAACCGACAGCGTTGACGGCTCGCGACTACGTGGTCGAACCCGACGCGTCATCGGCGAGTTATTTTCTTGGACTCGCCGCGATCCATGGCGGCGATGTGACGATCGAGGGGCTCGGAAACGGCAGTGTTCAGGGTGATTCGCATTTTTGCGAAGTACTCGAGCGCATGGGCGCCAGGATCGAACAGACGAGCGAAGTGACGCGCGTACACGGTGACGGGCGATTGACCGGCATCGACATCGATCTGGCCGACATGCCCGACATGGCGCTGACGCTGGCCGTCGCCGCATTGTTTGCCGAAGGGCCCACGACGATCCGGGGAGTGGAGATCCTGCGGCATCACGAAACGGATCGGTTGGCCGCCGCGACGACCGAACTGCGAAAGCTCGGTGCGACCGTCGAAGAGCGTGCGGACGGACTCCATATCGAGCCACCTGCGAACGGGCCGAATTCCGGGATCAGTATCGATACCTACGATGACCACCGCATGGCGATGGCCTTTTCGCTGATTGGCGACGTCGAGATCCGAAACCCGCGCTGCGTCGCGAAGACGTTTCCGGGCTACTTCGATCGATTGGCGAAGCTCGGAATGGTTCGCTGACGAGCAGCGGCGAAGGCGTCGCAGAGACCGGGTAGCGGCTACTCGTCGCGATTCTTGGTCCGGTCGCTGGCGATCGCGTTCAGTCGCTCAATGGTGATATCGCCCGTGGGATACTCACCGGTGAAGCAGGCGTTGCAGAATTTCTTGATTTCGGGGTTCCCCGTGCGGCCGGCTTCGTTCATCCGATCGCGGTCGAGATACATCAGGTAGTCGGCGCCCAGTGCCTCGGCGATGCTCTGGTTGTCCTTGTCGATCGCGAGGAACTCCAGCTTGGTCGCCATGTCCACGCCGTAGGGGCAGGGAGAAACCAGCGGGGGGCTGCACGACGCGAGGTAGACGTTCGTCGCGCCGGCGTCGCGCGCGATCTGCACGACTTTGCGCGCCGTGTTTCCACGTACGATCGAGTCGTCCACGAGCAGTACGGATTTGCCCGCGAACTCGAGCGCGATCGGGTTCAGCTTGCGTCGGATCGAATTCTGCCGACTGGCCTGGTTTGGCATGATGAAAGTCCGGCCGATGTACCGGTTCTTGACGAGGCCCTCGCGATACGGGACGCCGAGTCGGATCGCCATCGCGAGGGCGGCCTCGCGTGATGAATCGGGGATCGGAATGATCGCGTCGGGGATCGGTGCGCCGGACTCGATCCACTGCTCCGCCAACGCTTCGCCGAAACGGACGCGCGTCTTGTAGACCGAGATGTCGTCGAGAAACGAGTCCGGTCGCGAGAAGTACACCAACTCGAATATGCAGGGTCGATGGGGCCGGTCGGCCAGTTTTCGGCGCTGAACCTTGCGATCCACGCCGATGAAAACCGCCTCACCGGGACCGATGTCGCGCTCGCGTCGATAGCCGTTGATGTCGAGCACGACGCTCTCGGACGCGCACGCAAACCACTCGCCCTCACGGGTTACCTTGCGGCCGAAGGCCATTGGTTTGATTCCGTACGGGTCGCGAAACGCGACCATGCCGACGTCTGCGAGGGTTGCGACGACCGAGTACGCGCCGCGAACCTGCTCGTAGCAGGCCTTCACAGCGGCAAACACATCGTCGGCTTCCACCATCTGGCCGGGTTGCATCCGATCGTTCAGTACTTCGGCGAACACATACAGGATGACTTCGAGGTCGCTCGACGAGTTCAGCCGGGTTCCGGTGTTGCGAAAGTGGCTTTCGCGCAGCTCCGCGAAGTTCGTCACGTTCCCGTTGTGCGCCATCGCGATGCCGACTGGGAACGTGAAGTGGAACGGCTGTGCGTCCTCGACCTCGTCGCTGCCCATTGTCGGGTAGCGACCGTGGCCCACGCCCAGGTTCCCGCTCAGACGCGCCATGTTGCCCTCGTGGAAGATCTCCAATACGAGTCCGCGTCCCTTCTTGACGTGAAACGAATCGGTGAACGTGATGATGCCGGCAGCATCCTGGCCGCGATGCTGGACGCTCAACAGTCCTTCATAGATCTCGCCGGCCACGTCGACGCCTTCGGGGCCGTAGATGCCAATGAATCCACACATGGGTTACGGCTCTTCGACCTGGGCTTCGGTCGGGTTCTCGGTGCTGGTTTGGATGTCTCTCCGGATCGGGCGACAAGACCGCGATGGCTCGACTCGCTGCTGACAGTATCGTCTAGCCGCGATCCCGACTACAGGGGGTCGCAGAATTCGCTGATCGGGAATCGGTCCGGCTCCCGTTCTGGGCGGAGGCAGGGGCTCTCTGACGCGTGGAGCCGGGCCCGCAACCGCTCTCATCCGTTCGGATCTCGATATAGTATGCGCCCATGTCGAAGCCACCTTTCACCCACTCTGCCGCGCCCCTTCGGATTCACTCTGCGTCGCGCCTGAAATGGGACCGGCGTTGAATCTGCTGCTGACCCATCCTCGGAAGGCGCTGATAGTCCTGTTCTGCGTGCTGTCCTTCTTCGCCTACCACGCGCGTGACTTCGAGTTGGACGCGTCCGCCGACTCGCTGCTGCTCGAGGACGACCCGGACTTCCAGCTCTCGCGTCAGGTCAGCGCACGCTACCAGACCAGTCCATTGTTGATCGTGACGTTTTCGCCTCACGGGATTCTGTTCGAGGACGAGGCGCTGAGCCGGCTGACACAGTTGAGAGACGAGTTGAAGAGCCTGGCGGGCGTCGATTCGGTGATGAGCATTCTCGACGCGCCACTGGTCACGAGCTCCGACGTGCCTCTTTCGGAAATGGTCGGCAATATCCAGACGCTCGAGAGTTCGACGGTCGATCGGATGCGTGCAATCGATGAACTGACGAACAGCCCGGTCTTTCAGTCGCTGATCATCAGCCGCGACCGGCTGACGACCGCAATCCTCGTGAATCTGAAGCTGGACCCCGACTTCACCGCGCTCCAGATCAAACGGAACGAACTGTTGATTCAGCGAAGTGCCGGCGGTCTGTCGCGCGAACAGATCGCGGAACTCGAAGACATCTCCGCCGCCTACGACACGGTGTCCGAAAACGTGAGCGAGAGCGATCACAGAACGATCGAAGCCGTCCGGTCGGTGCTCGCACGCTACCGACCCTACGCCGAGTTGAATCTGGGCGGGTTCCCGATGATCGCCGACGACATGATTCAGTTCGTCAAGAACGACCTGGTTGTCTTCGGTGGGTCGGTGCTTGGATTTCTGGTGTTCGTGCTGGCGCTGATCTTCCGCCGGGTGCGCTGGGTGATGTTGCCTT
>JAJDAM010000363.1 GCA_029261905.1 Deltaproteobacteria bacterium | reverse complement strand
CGAGAGCGGGCACGTTCTTCCAGCCTCGTTGATCCCCGAAGCCAGGAAAACGAAGGGCTTCCAAAGAGGAAGAGTGCGGTCAGCGCGATGAGAACGAGGAGGGACCAGATGCCGACCATCGCCAGGGCGCCAGCCATGTCGCCTTCCTGGGATATCGCAGAGGCATGAAGGGCAGCTTCTTGGAGCAGAGGGAATCCGCCTGCCAGCACGATTGCTGAAGTTCCAAGCGGCAACAGATAGAAACCGGCCGAGAGAGGGGTCTTCCGACGCAGAAACGGTGTTCCAATCGACACCACTCCGACGAGACCATTGAGCTCCACCCGCCGCTTCAGAGCATTGCACAACGCTTCCTGAACGACGGAGCCGCCGTGGCTATGCCCCACCAGCGCGTAGCGTTGCGGTACTGCGTCTGTCGATACTCCTTCTTCATGAGGCAGGATGAACTCGTCGAGCAGCCGCCGCGCAGCTTCCGATCTCTCTCGCGCAGAGTTGGCGCCGGACCAGTGGAATACCTTCGTGGAACAGGCTGCCCGTCCACCCAGGAATTCCTCGAGTCGAGACTGAAACCGGCTGCCGAGCTGCCACCATTCGTCACCTTGATCGCCTTCTTGAGCGGCAAAGGTTCCGTGGATTCGGATGACCTCGATGGGAGGGGCGTAGTCGGATTCGCTGGCCATATTCGGTCGACCTCTACTTTGTCAGCCTATATAGGCGCGTGGGCGCGGTCATTTTTCAGGGCGGGTATCGCAGGGCCTCTGGCTACCTCGGGGCGTTTCACTCTGCGTCAGTGGAGCGGACGCCCCGACCTTCCCAGATCCGAGAGCCCGGGAGATGGCTGGTCAGCTTCCGAATAGCGCCGAGATTCACGCAGTGAAGAAGGCCAAGCTTTTCGTGTTCAAGGAACACACGAATGAAGAGGCCGGCACAATTGAACGTCGCCTGATGCGCGAACAATGCTGAACTCCCACCGGACTCTTCACTGATCGACAGCGCAACGCATTCCGAAACGAACTACCGATCGAACTCCCGAACCCGTGTCACCTGGCCCTCGCGGAACTCGATGATGGCCGTGTAGTCCCGTCTCGGACCGGTGCCCATACCCACTCCGCCTCCCAGCGCGCCGCCGCCGCCGACATAGCTGCCCCCGCCGAGACCCACCGAGATGCCCGGCCTCGATCGGGTGTAGCCCCACATCAACGTGTCGCCGGATTCGTCGGTCTCGACGAATTTCTCGTCGGGACTGCCCAAGGCCATTTGCACCATGCCTTCGTCGTAGCCGAGAGAGATCTTCCCCTGTCGGATGTTCGCTTTGATCTCCGCCGGATAAGAGTCGAACAGGGACTGGTTCTCGTTGATCCGGGACTCCGGCGTTGACGCACAGGCGAGTGTCAATACCGCCATCGAGGCCAGGGCGATGAGTGCGATTCGCGTGACGTGATTGATCATGGAAGCCTCCGTCGTTCGGGGAAGTTCAAGTGGAAAGCTAGCTTCGACGCCGAATGGAAGCAGGGGGCAACGTCATTCGATCTGGCACTGAAGTGGGGGACCGCTGTACCTTTTTGGTATCGGACTTTCGGGCTCGGCCGAATCGGCTGAGGCGAATTGCGCCAGCTGGCGCCTAACGTCTGTGTCTTTGGACGATCTTGATTGAGCGTTGGTGGCTTTGGGCCACTTCCTCGAAATCCCAGCCCTGTTGCGGAGATTTCGAGACACGGATTCGTACCACTTCGAAAGCCAGGTGATCTGATATGCCCACCATGCGCTCGCGTCACCGCGCGACCCTTCTCGGCCTGGCCGCTGGCGATGCCGTCGGTACCACGGTCGAGTTCTCCCCCCGCGGCTCTTTCCCTCCCGTCACCGACATGAAGGGAGGCGGCCCGTTCCACCTCCGCCCAGGACAGTGGACCGACGACACATCCATGGCACTCGGCCTGGCCCGAAGCCTCGTGGACTGCGGCGGCTCGAATCCGGCAGACCAGATCGATCGCTACCTCCGCTGGCGAGACACCGGCTATCTCTCCAGTACCGGTAGCGTCTTCGATATCGGGGGAACGGTTTCATCCGCACTCGACCGTTTCGAAGAAAGTGGAGAGCCCTTCGCCGGTTCGACCCGTGCGGATAGCGCCGGAAACGGTTCGCTGATGCGACTGGCACCCGTCGCGCTGTTCTACGCGGGGGATCGCGACGCAGCGCTCGAGCACGCGGCCATCAGCTCGCGCACCACACACGGCGCGGCCGAGGCGGTCGACGCCTGCCGCCTGTTCGCGGCGATCCTGTTGCGCGCGCTCGCGGGGGACCCGAAGGGCGTGGTCCTGGATGCCGAGACGCCTGAGCGTTTCGACCCACCGCTTGCGCCCAAGATCGCGTCCATCGCCGCTGGCGGCTGGCGTACCAAGGGCGAGGCCGACATCAAGGGCAGCGGCTACGTGGTCGACGCACTCGAGGCCGCGCTCTGGTGCTTCGCCAACACCGAGAGTTTTGCCGACGCCATCCTCCGCGCTGCAAACCTGGGCGACGACGCGGATACCACGGCTGCAATCACGGGCCAGCTCGCAGGGGCGTTCTACGGCGAGCAGGCGATCCCAGCGCAGTGGCGGGCAAAGCTCACACGTGGCGACCAGATCGCGCGACTCGGCGAAGCACTCGGCCGGGCACGCGCTGTACCGCCGGCTCCACTCGATCGCTCCTACTGGGCGAACCCCGGCGCGCTGGTCGCGGGCGCCTATCCCGGAGATCTCGACCGAGCCGTAGGCGAGGCGAAGATTCGGGCGCTGCTCGCGGCGGGAATCCGGCGCTTCGCGAACCTGATGGAACCGCACGAGACGGATCTCCAGGGGAGGGTGTTCGAAACTTATGAGAACATCGTAGTGCGCGAAGCAGGGCGCTTGGGAGTGGAAGTAGAGAGTCGGCGCTTTCCAGTCGTGGATTTGAGTGTCCCAAGAAGACGCACGATGAGCGAAATTCAAGATTGGATCGACGAGGGCATCGACGCGGGCTTGCGGGTGTACGTCCACTGCTGGGGCGGCCGGGGCCGTACAGGGATGGCCGTCGGCGCTCACCTGATCCGCCACGGTCAAGCAGACGCAGAGGACTTCGTCGACGTGATTCGCAGGCGCCGCGGGGGGGATGCGGGTGGTGAGAGGTCTCCGGAGACGGAGGAACAGGTGGGTTTCGTGCGGCGGTTCGGTAGCTGAAAGTCTGGGGCAGTCGAAACCTGCCGTCGGACTGCGAAGCCGCGAACCCTGCGCGGGGAGAAATCCTAGCCTTGCCGGTTGCTTCTCTCTGGATGTGAGCCCCATCACGATCTTCGCGTTGCTATCGAGCGATGGGTGGGTCAGGAGGGGATATGAACGAATCACGGATCAAGACCAGTATCGCGACCGAGTTTCAAGTTTGTGGCGAGAGCGCAGCAGGGAAGATCAGAAACGTCGGCGAATACGGCGTGTTCGTCGGAACCGATTCGATTCCCGATCAAGGGTCGAACGTAGACCTCAGTATCCGAACGCCGGGCGGCGCGGAGCTTCGGATCTCCGGCCTGGTCTGGTGGACGACCGAAGAGCGTGTTGGCGCCCGACACCGTGTCCCCGGGTTCGGGGTACGGCTGCTGGACGACAGCGATGAGTACCGGGAATTCTGGTCGGGTCTCCAGTAGGGCAGCTCGGCGCTCACCTGATCCGCCACGGTCAAGCGGACGCAGGGGACTTCGTCGACGTTATTCGCAGCCGTCGCGGGGATGATCCAGGTGGTGGGAGATTGCCGGAGACGGGGGAGCAGGTTGATTTCGTGAGGCGGTTTGTGACGTGAAAGCTGGTAGACGGGTTGGGGTTTGAGATCCGCGGCGGTTTTCCGAGCCGCACGATAGGGCTGGGCCTGTTTGAGGCAATCCGGGGCGGAGCCTGAGAGTCAAGAACCCGCGAGCGAAGCTCGATCCTTCACAGAGAATTCGACTTCGTATCCAAGAACATGGAGAAGGCTCACAACCTGCCGAATCGACTTGCGATAATTCGTCTGGTCGACCAGTCGGTAAAACTGCGTCGCAGACGTCCCGAGCCTTCGCATGATCTCGCGCTTGCTAAGAGGACTCTCTTCTACTCTCTTCTGTGCCTCGAGTGTCAGCTTGTACAGGAGGATGTCGCCGAGATGCTTGGGGTCCTCGTTGTATTCCAGAACACTCTCGATGTGGATCGCTCCTTCATCTCCCGATTCGAGAACGTAAGTGAATGCCTCCTTTCCAAGCTCAGCGTCGACATACACTTCGTGCAAACGATTTGCGCTGCAAGGCTCTGGGTCCGCCTTCGCGTAGGGGAACGAGAGTTTCCTTCCAGAAAAGGTCGTCACCTGGAACTCTCGCTTCTGGTTGTTGTGAGCAACGCTTCGGATCTTCATAGCAGGCCTTCCTGTTGGAGCTTTCGAATCAGGCGGAGAATCCTGCGTGTCGCGCGTCCCTTCATGGCGACGCCGTTCTCCAAATCCCACTTGACGACGAGCTTCTTGTCTTCAAAGACGTGAACGTGCAGGGGACTGTGGTCACCCTTCCATTTGACGAATACGCAGTTTCCACGTCGAATTCTGACCAAGATTAGATGTTACTATGGGAGGTAACATATTTCAAGGACTCATCGTTGATTGCCGTTGGCTGAACTGATGCGGCGCCGGACCTTGTCCCGGGAAATCCTGCCGGAAGGTCTCACCAGCGTCCCGTTCGATCGATCGCCCAGCAGCGATTACTAGACGAAAATCGTGTCGCGGCCGTAGTCGTGCAAAGCGGTCTTTCCGGATTCCGATCCTTCCTGCCGATCCTGTTCGCCGCTAAACGGCGCATAGCGGTACGCCTCTTCTTCCGGCCGATGCTCTCGCCGCGCATCGATCGCAACCTGAACGATCTCGCTGCGCTTGCGAATCACGTCCGCGGTGTAACGACGACGTAGAGGGGTTTCACCCGGTCGAGCGGTCAGCATGTCGACTTCGACATCGAGTACCGAATCGCGACTAAAGAAACCCCAAACAAAAGTCGCGCGACGATCCGGCGAGGCGTTTGCGAATGACGCGTGCAGGCACTGTCGATTGCAGACCGCAATGTCGCCCGCCTCGCACAGCATCGGGACCGCATCGGGCAGCCGGGTCGACCCGCCATTGGCGGCGACGAGCGCCGGGATGTCGATGCGCCCCAGGCGGTGGCTGCCGGGAACCACCCACAAGCCATTGGCAGGTGTCGTTCGGCACAGTTGTGCCATGAAATTGAAACCATGAATTTGGGGATGCCAGTCGCTGCTGTCCCAATGCGTCGTGCCATCCTGGTGCCAGGCGATCGACGCGCCGATGCCCGGCTCCTTCAGGAAGATGCTGTCGTTGTAGGGAACGAAATCGGATCCATTCAGTGATTCCGCGACGCGCAGCATCTGGGGGTGCGCGGACAGGCGCAACGCCGAGTCCATCTCGTCGAACAGGCCGAGCATCAGGAAAATCGATTCCTCCGGAACATCGGTCGCCGCCACCGGCTCTTCCATGCGGACCGGATGGCGGCCGTTGAGCAATTCGGTGCCGCCCCAGGGGTCGGAAAGTGGCTTGGCCCACAAGAAGAGCGGTTGGCCGCCGTTGCCGGCGGCTCGACGCCCGTGGGTGTCGACATCGCTTCCCTCGCCAACCGGCGCGCGGTCGAGCAGGCTCGCGAGATCCGTGTGGAGCTCGGAAAGTTCCTGCTCATCGAGG
>JAJDAM010000362.1 GCA_029261905.1 Deltaproteobacteria bacterium | reverse complement strand
CATCCAGCTGTTCGTCGCAGCACAGAACTCGCGCCACGCCGTCCCCATGCGCTGCTGGAATCCCTCGGGTCCCCACGCTTCGACTCGATTCTTGATTTCTCCCGGAGCAAAGAAGAAGGCCGGTTCGGCGCCTGGGAGATTCTGCGATTGGGAGCCAGACGCCCAGTGGGTCGCGCCGATGATGCCGTGGTACTTGAGGTTGTCGGCGAGATGATGATGCAGCGTGTCGATCATCTCACCGTCGCCCGAAAAGTCGATGAAAGCCGTCGCTTCGTCAGCGGGCAGGCTCTTGACGTCGTCGTAAGTGATGACGTCATCGTAGTACCCGAGTGATTTCACGAAGTCGCGGTTGCGCGGCGACGTAATCCCGACCACGCGGCCACGCTGTTGGCTGTGGAGCAACCACGCCAGCGCGATTCCCGTCTTGCTCGACGCACTGCCCAATACGTAGGTCCGGGCGCCGAAGCCGCCCTGGTCGGCCATGTAGCTGTCGGCCAGAAACGAGGTCATGAACAAACCGCGGAGTACCATGATCTGGTCTTCGAATTCGGCGTCGTAGGCGGGGTCGGAGCTGACGTTCTGGTACTGCCGATAGACGGGGGCGTGGTCTTTGCGGTGCGCGACGCCATCGACGAACTGGGCCGCGCTCGCCTGGGTCGGTTCGACGACGAGATGGGTGGCCATCGGGAAAAAACCGAAGTAGCGGCCGCCGACCGGGACGTCGGGGTGCTTCGATTCGATCACATCGGCGAAGCCCATCGCCGGAATCCGTCCCCAGCCGTCTTCCGCTGGAAAGAAGCCCCAGTAGTTGAGCATGTCGCCTGCAGCGGCATAGGTGATGTTGTTGGCAGTCAGCGCGAATCGATCGATGCGAAACAGGACCTGGCCGGATTCCAGTTCTGCAATGTCAGTCGTGTCGAATTGGCCCTTCGCCCAGTCATCTTTTCGAATCTTGAAGCTCGTCATGGAATCGGCTGACATGCGGGTGCCTCCTGGCGTGGGATGGGTTGTCTACTATCCATCATTGCGCAATGCGAAAGGGTGAACGGTTGAAGGTCGCATGGTCGGTCCGCTTCGCAATCTGCGCAACCTGCGTGGTGACGGTCGTGACGCTGGTCTGGGGCGCGATCTCAGGGGCGGGGCAACTTCCGTCCGATTTCGTCGTCGGCTCACACGATTTCCCGGGGATCGCTCCCGCACTGCGCGGTGAAGATGGACGCTTTCGCAATCCAGGTGGCGCGATCGTTCATGCGGGCCCGACGGTGACGATGCCGTTCTTCGCTCGGCGAGTGGGGGCGAGATTTCGAACAGCGACCGGCTTGCCCGGTTCGATGGCGGCAGACATTCGACCACTCGGCTCCAGCGCCGCGCCGCGTGCCACCTGGCTGGGGCACGCGACCGTTCTCATTCAAATGGCAGGAGTGGCGTTCCTGACCGACCCGAACTGGTCGCAGACCGCGGGTCCGACCCGTTTTACGGGCGCAGCCCGGCTGGTCGACCCCCCCATTGCACTCGAAGACCTGCCGCCCATAGACTTCATCGTGTTGTCCCACAACCACTATGATCACCTCGATCTTCCGACGATTCGAAAGCTGGCGGATCAGAACCCAGAACTCGTCGTGTTCGCTCCCATGGGACACACGGAACTGTTGCGAAAGCTCGGCGTATCGCTGATCGTCGAACTGAATTGGGGACAGTGGGTCGAATTCAAGGGCGTCCAAGTGCACTGCCTGCCGACGCGTCACTGGAGCCGGCGTGGTCTGTTCGATATGGAGCGCTCCCTGTGGTCATCGTGGGCGGTGACCACGCGAGATAGCCGCTTCTATTTCGCCGGTGACAGCGCGATGTTCGAGGGATTCGCTGCGATCGGTCGCTCGCTCGGACCGTTCGATCTGGTCGCCGTCCCGATTGGTGCCTACGAACCCGTCGCGATGATGAAGGATTCCCATCTGGACCCCGAGGAGGCCGCTGCGGCAACGCGCGACTTGCGGGCAAAGCGCTCACTCGCGATTCACTACGGGACGTTCGATCTTTCCGACGAACCACACGATGCACCCCCGAGACGGTTTCGCGAAGCGATGGTCGCCAATGGCGCGGCGAACGAATCGATCTGGATCTTCGAGATCGGAGAGTCCCGCAGTTTCTGACCCGCGGCCAGCGATTGGGGTTGCGAGTGGATCGACGTGACTCGGCGAGCGGGATATCGTGCAGCGTTTCCCAGGAGCCCAGAGTGACGTCGATTCGTGTGTATCGCGCCGACGACCATGCCGCCGTCGTCGCGCTGTGGGAGCGCTGCGGACTGGTCCGGCCGTGGAACGTTCCAGCGGATGACATCGCCGCGAAACTCGCATTTCAGCCGGAGCTGCTGTTCGTGGCCGTACAGGATGACGAGCGATCTCGAATCGTGGGTTCTGTGATGGCGGGCTACGAGGGGCACCGCGGTTGGATCAACTATCTCTGCGTCGAGCCGTCACTCCAGCGTTCTGGCCTGGGGCGTTCGCTGATGGAACACGCAGAGGGCGCGTTGCGCGCGTTGGGTTGTCCCAAGATCAATCTGCAGGTTCGCGAGACCAACGCGGATGTGCTCGCGTTCTACGAGTCGCTCGGGTACGAGATCGATGCGACCGTCAGCCTGGGGAAGCGTCTCGACGGCCGCTAGCGGTCGCGGGGACCCCATCCGGTCCGACACATCACTCGCGGCCTACGGCGACTGGCATTCGGACTTCGACCGGATGTAGGCGATCAGCCGCCAGATGTCCTGGTCGCGCTCCGGAAGCTTGCCACCATACTGCGGCATGCGGCTCCCCGGAATTCCGGCCGAAATCGATGCGAACAGGTCGCCGTCGCTTCCACCGTTTTTCCATTGGCAGTCGAACAGGTAGGGCGAGTCGCGATTGCCGGCGTTCGTCGGATGGCAGTATCCGCCACACGTTCCGGTGAACAACAACCGACCGCGCTTGAGGTCGTCCGCTCGTTCCAGGAAGACGTCGGCCGGCGAGGGCTGCACGCCATCGGACAGGCCGCTGCACGCTGTCATTACCGTCGTCAGTAGGACTGTGAGTAGGACTGTCCGTACGAAGAGCCGGGCCGCTGCGTTGGCTCGATGCATCGGGTCATTTTTCCGGCAACGCGAACACGAACAAGTGGCCGCCTTCCGGGATTTTCTGCGGGCCGCCAGCGAAGTCGTCCATCGTCGCGAAACTGCCGGAGCCATAGACGACGTAGGTTCGGCCGTCGAGTTCGTACGCGATCGGCTGGCTCCGAACGCCACCCCCCATGCGGAATCTCCACAGTTCCTTGCCGGTTTCGGTTTCGTAGGCGACGGCCTCACCGTCGAGTGTGCCGCTGAAGACTACACCGCCCTTGGTGTTGAGTGACCCCGCCATCATCGGGTGAGGCTCGCGCGCGCGCCATCGGACTTTCCCTGTGGCGACTTCGACGGCCACGAAGTTTCCGTAGGATTTGCCGGCGATGGCGTCGACCAGTTCTGGAAGTCCGCCGAGGTACGGTGCCCCTTCGGCGAACACGGTGATGCCCTTTGCGTAGGATTGGCACGCTTCGATCGTCGCAAACAGCACGAGTTCACGATCCGGGTCGAACGATGCCGTGAACGCACCATTGATCCCGCCGAGGTTGCTCGGGCAGGTCCGGTGGGTGGGTTCGTCGCTCGGCATGGCATCGGGGTTCACGACCGGGCGCCCGTTGGCGTCGATGGTCGCCCAGTTGACCTGCTCGAGATACGGCTCGGCGAGCACGAAGCTTCCGTCGGTTCTGTCGATCAGGTAGTAGAAGCCATTTCGATTGGGTTGCGCGATCAGCTTGCGCGGTTTTCCGTCGATCTCGGTGTCGACCAGAAAGATGTGGGTATTGCCGTCATAGTCCCAGACGTCGTGAGGGGTGAACTGGAAATGCCATTTTCGTTCACCCGTTTTGGGGTCGAGTGCCAGCAGCGAATTGGAATACAGGTTGTCGCCGGCGCGATTGTCACCATTCCAGTCCGGCGACGGATTGCCGGTCGTCCAGAACAGCGTGTTCGTCTCTACGTCGTAGGAGCCGGTCGTCCAGGCGGGAGATCCCCCTCGCTCGTAGGATTTGTCCGCCCACGTCTCGACGCCCGGCTCGCCGGCCGCAGGAACGGTGAAGTGACGCCACGCGCGCTTGCCGGTTGCCACCTCGTAGGCATCGAAAAAGCCGCGAACACCGTATTCGCCACCTGCGATCCCGATGTACGCCAGGTCACCGACGACGAGTGGCGCCGAGGTCGCGGTGAAGCCTTTCGTGTAGTCGGTGATCACGCTGTCCCAGGCGATCTTGCCGGTCTTGCGCTCGAACGCGATCAGGTGGGCGTCCAGCGTGGCCATCAATACGAGGTCGCCACTGATCGCGACGCCCCGGTTCGCCGGTCCACAACAAAGAGGGAGATTCACGCCGTTCTGGTGATCGTATCGCCACAAGACGGTTCCGGTCTTCGCATCGAGCGCGAACAAGCGATTGTAGGAAGAGGTGATGAACAGCACGCCGTCGTAGAGGACGGGTGACACTTCGAACTGTCCTGTAGTTCCGGTCCCGAACGCCCATGCCACCTGTAGCTTGGATACGTTTTCCGGTGTCAAGGTCTCCAGTGGACTGTGCCGGAAGCCTCGATAGTCGCCTCCGTAATGGAGCCAACGCGAGGTGTCCGCGAAAGGGTTTTCCAGCATCGTGCGGGTGACGGGGCCTGCGCCTGCACCCACCGGTTCCTTTGCGGTCCAGTGGGTGGGAAGCGGTGCCAGCTGGATTTCCGCCGGGATTTCACCCTGTGCGAAAGCGGTGGTCGGGATACAGAACGCTGCCAACACCATGCAGACGCTCACTTCGAACAACGTCCGGACGAGCAGACGTTCACGCCGGTCGACGAGCCCTCGAATCATTCGCACTGCAATCCCCCGAGTTCCGGTTTTTTCATGGTCCGCATCATACTCCCATACCGGCTCGACCGGCGTGCCTTTTCTGGGGCTGAGGTCGCGGCAGATGGAAGGCTAGGGACTCAACTCCTCGCCGGGCCGGAACAGGTAGGGCTCCGTCGCTGTGTCGATCCAAGCCATAATTTCGCGCCGAAACTGCGACACTCGTTCGGGATGCTCCGAAGCCACGTTTCGCGTTTCGTAGGGATCCGTGTCGATCCGAAACAACTCGTCGGGAGACCGGTCGGGATATTCTGCGGCGTCGAAATACCAGATGTAACGCCACTCCCGCGTGCGGAGCGTATAGGCCAGCTCGGGTCGCATGATCTCCAGACCCGGCGCAAGCGCCTGGTGCTCGGTGATTGCCGGTGGTCGTACCTGTCGATTGCTCGACGCCCGCACCATGGTGCGCGCGGGTGCAGGTACCCCCTCGCCGGTCAACAACGGGTGCAGGTTGTGAGGAGATCGGTTCGGTGGCACCGCCGCGCCCGCGAAGCTGAGCAACGTCGGAAACAGGTCGACGCTGGAGACCAGATCGTCGCGAATGGTCTCGGACGCGATGTGTCCGGGCCAGTTGAAGATGAGCGGGCTTCGAACTCCCAGTTCGTACATCGAACCCTTGCCTTTCGCGCCGCCGAGAGCTCCGATTTGCGGACGGTCGGTGGGGCCTTGATCCCAGCCGTTGTCCGACAGATAGATGAGTAGCGTGTCGTCACGCAGGCCGGCCTCGTCCAGGAAGGCCACGAGTTCGCCTACCCGGTCGTCGAATCGCGTCACATTGGCGTAGTACTTCGCAGCCTCGGGCGATAACCCCCGCTCGGAATAGCGCTGCATGTATCGAGGCCCCGCGTCGTGTGGCGTATGCGGGAGCTTCGGCGCGAACCAGACGAAGAAGGGGCGTTCGTCGGGTTGACTCAAAAACTCCCAGAGCGGTTCCATCGTGCTGCGACCGAGTTCGAGCCCGTCGCCGCCCGCCGTGGCTTGCAGCTCGGCATGCTCGGTCCGCTTCCGTCCGGGCGCCTTGGGGTTCTTCGTGCCTTCATCGAAACCGGCGCTCTGGAAGGGGCCCTCCCAATACTTGCCGCCTTGAAAGCTCCGGTAACCGGCTTCCCCGAGTAACCTCGGCAGCGCCGCGAAGTCGACGATCTCTGTGTACCGCGGTCGTCGAATTCCGCGTTGACGAAGGGCTTTGAGTCGGGCGTTCCACTGCAACGGATGAAGGCCGGTCAGCAGCGTCAGAAGCGATTGCCGGCATGAGCTCGAAGTCACGAACGCATGCAGGAACAGTGTGCCACCGCTCGCCAGCGTATCGAGGTGAGGCGTCGCAACGATCGGATCACCCATGAATCCGAAGTACGGCCAGCCGTGATCATCGCCGATGATCAGGATGATGTTCGGACGCGGTGTCTCGGTGTTCGGAGAACACGCGACTGCTAGCGCCGCGGTGATGCAGATCGCGATTGCGGTGAGGCGGCTTGCGCGCATCCGAATTCCCTGCGCCCCGTGACCAACCCGAGTTCTCATGCCAAATCCTAATCCCAAGTTCTAATCCCGAGCCCTGGATCCAGTGACTCAACCCAGGTCCAATGCCGCCAACGCCGCAAGTCGTCCCTCCGTTCGAGACAGGATCCAGTGGTTGTAGGCGAATGTCCGAGATGCCGCGAAGTCCGCGCGAATCTTGTCATGTAGCGCACCGCGCAGCCGGGTGGGGTTGGCGATGTCGTCGGCGGGTATCATCCGAACGATCAAGTCCTCGCGTACGCCTTCTTCTGGATACTGCAGCAGGTAGTCGCGGCCGATCGCAATTGCGTCGGCCGGGTCCCCGAATACGTCCCGAAGGTCGATCGCGGCCTCGTCGTTGCCGCATCCCAATACGACCAGCGAAACCGCGCCGGAAGCACCGACGGCGGCGCGCACCAGGAATTGTCTGCGGTCGATGTTCACGGCGCGAACTCCTGCTTCAGCCTGTCGGAGAGGCGGAGCGCCAGCGCGAGCAGCGTCAGTGTGGTCGTACCTTCGGACCCACCCGTCGGAAACACGGAGCTGCCGGCGACGAACAGATTCGGCACGCTGTGGACCCGACAGTTCGCGTCGACGACACCCTGTCTTGGATCGGTGTGCATGCGAGTCGTGCCCATGTGGTGACTCCAGCCGCCGGTCAATGGCTGCAGCGCGTCTCGATCGATCTGAACAAGAGGTCGCACCCGGCCGTGTGAACGGCTTCCGAGCTCTGCCGCCATCAGCTCGAGCGACCGAAACATACTCGTGTAATCCGAGGGTGCGACGCGCCAGTCGACACGCGCTCGCCGCGAACCCAGCGAATCTCGCTGTTCCGAGAGCGTTACACGGCTATCGAACTGCGGCGACGGTTCGGCAACCACTTCGAGTCTCGCGACGAACGCACTCGCGTCGACGCCTTCGGGACGGGGAGGGCGTTGTGCCCCGAGCCGGTCCGCACAAAGTGCCGATCGGGCCAGTGCGCGGTCAGCGAGTTCGAGATCGGCCCATTGGACGCGACGCAATCGCGCAGAAAAGCCGAGCAGGTTCTGTTCTCGTTGAACGCGCTCCGCGATCGTCAGTAAACCGATCGACCGCGTGCGGTGCAGTGCGTCGCGACCGGGTCGATAGAGCGCCATCGATCCGAACGGAACCGTGAACAACGCCTGTCCCGCTCGGATCGCGAGGTGGTCCATGAAGTGTCGCCCGACGCGATCGTGATCGTTGCCGAGCCCGGCGGTGCGCTTCTGGTTCGAAGCGAGCAGTAGCCGCGGGTTTTCGATTCCACCGGTAGCGAGCACGGTGGCGCGCGGCCAGACGCGATAGGCGGAGCCATCGAGTCTGGCTACACGAATCGACTCGATCCGACCCCCATCGGCGTCCGTGTCGAGTTGGACGGCGTTGGCGTCGAGGTGCAGCGCCAGGTTGGGGGCGTCGACGATGGCATCGCGGTAGCGCTGACCGAACCGTGTGGGTGGCGAAAAATGGATGACCATCGTTCCCATCGGACCCGGCCTCGCGGGGGTCGATTCCTCGAATGCGCTGGCATCGGATTGACTGAATAGCGGGGCTCGTCCGCGGGGATGAGAGGCGTCGATGTCGTAGTCGAACGGCGCGACTTCGACCAACTTGCGCGCGCGCTCGTAGTACGAGTCGAGAACGGAACGCCCGAACGGCCAACCACTATCGGCCACCCAGGCGCGCTCTTCGAAATCGAGCTCGTCGAGCGGCCGGCACGAGCCACCCCAATGGTTCGTCGAGCCCCCGAAATCTCGCAATCGGGACCGGCTGAGATAGGTTTCTGGCGTTGCGAGTACATTGCCGGTGGCTTCGCCGTGAGTCAGCTCCTGTACGGCAGCATCGGGCTCGAATCCGCCGCTTTCGAGCAACACGACGGAGTGACCCGAACCGGCCCACTCGAGCGCGATGGCAATCCCTGCGGCACCGGCGCCGATGATGCAGAGGTCCGCGTCG
>JAJDAM010000361.1 GCA_029261905.1 Deltaproteobacteria bacterium | reverse complement strand
ACCGCACGCATGGCACCGGGCTAAAGGATCGGCGGCTGCAGCCCGATTTCGATATCGGGGGAAGTGTCCGCGCTCGGGAAGTGGCCGGGTAGCGATGGTGCCTCGGGCATCGGCACCACCTCCCCACGCGGCAATCAGATTGGGGGGAGACATGCGCGGGATGCATCAGTACGGGCGGCACGTTGGCGGTTGGGCTTTGATCGGCCTGTTATTCGGAGCGCCCGGCGCGTTTGCCGATGACGTTGCCGGCCAGATCACGGCCTCGACCGGCCTGATCCAGGGCGGTGAGCAGGGGTCATTGGTCGAAGGCGAGCATGTGAACCTCGGCGAAGATGGCGGTTGCTCGATTCTCGTCGACGAGGATTCGGTGGTGGAGTTGTGCGGCGATACCTCCCTGGTTCTGCGCAAAGAGAAGAAGCGGCGAGTCGTCTCTCTCGACCGTGGCGAGATCCGACTGGTCGTCGAACCGCGAGAGTTCGATAAACGTGTCGAGATTCATACCCCTGCAGCGATCGCGACGCTGTTGGGCACGATCGTGCACGTCTCGGTCGACGAAAACGGAGTGACGACGATCTCCTCGGCCGAGAGCAAGATTTCGGTGCGCAGCAGCGACCCGACGGTCCGGGGAACGACCGTGATCAATACCTCGGAGCAAGTGAGTTTAGCTCCTGGAGAGGCTCCGCCAGCGACACCGCGCCGCTTGAAGCCCACGCAAGTCGCAGCATTGGGTGGTTGTCTGGTGGACTTTCACTCGGCAGCAATCGGTCGCGATGTTGCGGCTCACGCGATCGAAGTCACCGATAGGTTGGCAGCGCTGGATGCAGCGGCATTCGGAAACGCCCCGGCAGCGCTGAGGCAGCGTCCCACGGGCATGTCGGCGCCGGGTGAGGCGACCGGATCGGATCCGATCGCTGCCCAGGAGGGTGTCTGCACGGCGACCGAGTGCGCGGGCGAGAACCTGTCCGATTTCGACCAGGGGAGGGGTGGACAATCGATGTACGGCGGACAAACGTCGCCTTCGTTCTGACTGTCGGGCCCTTGGCAGGGCCTACCCTGGAGTGAAGCTACCGGCTCACCATGCGGCCGCGGCGCAGCTCGCAATCTGATTTTCGTGTGAAGCGGATGCCGCCGTCGATCCGGCACTGGACGATGATGTCATTCGGATCGGGCTCCGGCGGCTCTTCTTCGAGAGCGTTGCGCCACCATTCCGATGCCTGGTCCTTCATCGAAGCGAACTGCCACCCGTCGTCGGACGCACTCTCACCAGCGGGCGCTTCGACCGGCTTCTTCGCCTTGGGTGCGGCAGCGTGTTCGTCCATGATGTCCATGCCATTGTCGATCTCATCGAGAACGAAACAACCGGACATCGCGATCGAAGCGAGCAGCGGCGCGACCCATGTCAGGAATCGAGTCTTCACCCCCCACTCATCGACGAATTCGTGGCGTAGATGAAGGGCGGCGGGCTTCGTGTCGTCCATCTTGGGTGCCACAGATCACGAAGCGGCAACGGCTCGGCAGGCCAGGTCGGCCGGCGCGCAAGCGATGCGCAGCTCCTGTGCAGATCACACGCACGTTCGAACCCCGCGCGATGTGAGCCGGCGAAATTCAGCTGGCCTCCTCGAGTGAGTGAAATTCGCCGAGGATCCGTGCGCTCTCGGGATGGGCGCTGATTCGCTCGATGTAGAGCTCCCGCTGCTGGGCGGCGGCGAGTTTGGGTTGCTCGACTGTCGCCCAGTGCACGATACCCTTCCACATCGGGTCGACGATTTCACGTCCGGGAATCGTGCCGCCGCTGCTGGCTTTGAATGCCAGCTGTCGAATCTCACCCAGGTACAGACGCAGCGATGAAACGTGGACCAATTCGTCGGCCCGAATGCGACCGACGATTTCAGCCGCGTATTCGGCTTCGCTTCGTCGATCGGAAAACAAGTCGGGGTCGCGCAGCAGGTTCTCGGTCATCGAGAAGCCGCGCTCCGCTCGAAATTCGATCAGCAACAGATTCAACAGGAAATAGATCGTACGCTCGATGGCGTTCGGAATTTCCGGAAACTGCTGGTCGCTCGTTTCAGGGCGACCGATATTATCGGGCACGATTGCATCCGGATAGTCGACCTCGCCGAATGCGATGTCGCGCAGCGCGAACCACATCGCGTCGTGGCCACCGATACCGGATTCCGGCTCGCCCCCCTCGTCGATGCCGTGCGCACGCAGCAGCCCTTTGTTGAGGTGCCCGAGCGCCCAATGCGAGATGTCGAGCTCGACCGCGTCCTGAAATTCCGGGAACTGCATCGTGGCGAGCACCTGGCCTCGAGCTTCGATCTTTCCGGTGATCGTCAGGGTATTCCAGAAGCTCTGCCCGAGTCCTTCGCGAAGCAGCAACTTGGATTGAGAAAACGACGGGTAGCGGATGCCAGCGAGCAACGAGGAGTCGGCTTCGAGCAATTCACCGCCCCGCTCGCGGAGTGCAGTGCTCCACGCGTCGATCGCAGGACCTCGGTGCAGCAGGCGGGGGGGGATATAGGTCCCCGCGTCGTCGAAGCCGCCGTGCAGGCGCATGCCCGCTTCGGACTGCGGCCTGGCGTAGGCGTGTGACTGCATGAGTTCCTGTTGGGAATAGACGAGCTGCGCCATTCGAAAACATCTCCCTGAGCGATGGGAATGCGTCATTACGACAGACCAACGGGAGCGGCAGTGTCGAAACTGTCTCGCCCGTCGGGTGGGATCTTCTGGTCCGGGACCCCGGCACAGGGCACGGTACAACAGGGCACGGTACAACAATACCGATAGCAAGGACCATCGGATGCGCTTACGACAGTGCCGCCCGCGCCGCGTAGAAGCCGCACAACCCGTGAACGCCGCCTCCTGGTGGCGTCGATGCCGAGCACAGAAAGATTCGCGGGTTGGGTGTGCGATAGGGAACTGCGCGCAGCATCGGGCGGAAGAACAGCTGCCCCAGGTCGGCCGCACCGCCGATTACGTCGCCACCCACACAGTTCGGGTTGTAGTCCTCGAGCCAAGCCGGCGTGATGCGGTGA
>JAJDAM010000360.1 GCA_029261905.1 Deltaproteobacteria bacterium | reverse complement strand
ATCTTCCACAGAGGCCTCGATCGCCGGGCCACCCCAGTCGCTCGCTCGGCGCGGGGTTTCGTCCTCGCCCGGAGCGGACTCCCGAAATAGCTCTCTTGATCCTTCTGCGAGCTTCGCTCGGCGCAGCGCCTCGGTGATCTCTCCCATATCAGCGCTTCCGCCCACGTCGCCGCTTGCCACGCCGAGTCGGTCTGGACGACTCCTCGGCGGTGGTAGCGGCCATTTCTTTCGCTTTGAGTTCGACCAATGCGACGGGCACTGGCCGGAGTTTCTTCGAGAATGCGGACAAGAGCACGCGATCTGCGAGCAGGTTGATCAAGCGCGGACACCCGCCCGAGAAGTCGAAGAATACCGAATCGGCCCCATCGCAGAACACGTCCTCGTACTGACCTCCGGCCACCTCGATTCGGTGACGCAAGTAGGAGAGGATGTCGCCGCGACCCAGGGGTTCGACATGGTGTTCGATCGCAATCCGCTGTCGAAGTTGTCGCAATTCGGGTCGGCCCAGGCTCTGGCGAAGCTCGGGCTGCCCCGTGAGCACGATCTGCAGCAGTTTTTGCGTGTCCGTTTCGAGATTGGACAGCAGGCGGACCTGCTCCAACGCGGCCGGGGACAGGTTCTGCGCCTCGTCGATGATGAGGACGGCATTCACACCATCGCGGAGCCGGTCGAGCAGGTACCGGTTGAGAGCGATGAGATAGTCGGCGGTCGTCAATTGCTGGGCGGACTGCGGTTGAATGCCGGTGATGCGAAACTCTGCGCAGATGAGTTTCAATAGATCGAGTTGATTCAGCCCCATCGTGTTCAAGATCATCGCCGTCTCGGGGAAGTCCAGAAACTCGACCGGAATCCGATCCAACGCAGCGCGAAGCAGAGTGGTTTTCCCCGCACCGACTTCGCCGGTCAGCAGGATGAATCCCTTTCGCCGAACGATTCCGTAACAGAGCACGGAAAGACCCTCCTCGTGGGTCTCTGACAACCACAAGAAACGAGGATCGGGCGTTACGGCGAATGCGGGTTCGTTCAGACCGTAGTAAGACTCGTACATCTCACACTCAGCGACGTGCCTACGCCGGTACCCAGGAAAGGCATTAGGACCGATACTGCCTCTGCCTGGTTCAGTGTAGGGTATCGGACGCAGTTGGGATGATAGACCATTAATCCGATCGGCGATGGATCAGGCGCGCTCGATATGTAGCGGCTGCGCGCCGATACAACATGAGCCGGCAGCCGCCTCGACGACAAGCCCGGTAGCGTTGAGGTTACAACGAGATTGGATTCGGGAAGTTTCGGATGAAATACGCTGCACGAAGATCGTTGCCGGTGGTTGATTGGGTCGAGGTCCCTCGAGCATGACGAGTACAGGCTCCGCCGCTCCGAGCGAACCGCAGGGCAATCTGTGGCTTGCCGGGGGAATCGTCGCGATGGGGATCTCACTGTGCATTCCGTCGATTCTGCAGCTGTCGTTCCTGTGGCGAGACAGCGATTTCTATGGGCATGCCTACGCGCTTCCGATCGTCGCCGGATACCTCGTCTACAGCGACCGCAAGAGAATCGCTCGCCTGCTGAGACGACTGCAGCCCCCGATTTACGGCCCCTTGGTTCTACTGGGGGCGGGGCTGTTCGAAGTACTGATGTACATGGGTGATGTCGGCTTCTTCGCCGGTCTGGGGATCCCGTTGGTTCTCGCCGCGTCGGCCCTCGGGATCGGCGGCGTTCCATTGCTACAGCCATTTCTGCTTCCTCTGAGTTTCATTGCGCTGATGGTGCCGCCTCCCCGATTCCTCATGTACGAAGTCCTGTTCCGCTTGAAGCTCGTCGTGACCGACACTGCCGTGGCATTGATGCAAGCAGCGGGCCAGACCGTCATCGCCGAGGGAAACAAGATTCTCCTCCCGGGTCACACGCTGTTCGTCGCCGACGCGTGCAGCGGGCTGACGTCGATCGTGACGCTGCTGCCGCTGTCCTGCATCGTCGCGTACTTCCTCAGTCACGGTTATTGGCGGCGTGCGGTAGTTTTCGCGAGCGTCGTCCCACTGGCGGTCGCCGCCAACATCCTCCGAGTCGTCGTGACCGTCGCGATGGTGTCCGTGGTGGGGATCGAGGCCGCGCAGGGGTCGCTCCACGAGACTTTCGGCGTAGCGACCTATGTACTCGGAACGCTTTCCATCATTGGCGTGGCGAGGGTGCTGCGATGAATGTGAAGCTTCGCTTGAGCGCTCTGGGGTTGGCGCTGCTCGTGCCAGCGTTGCTGATGGTGCGCTGGTCGATCAGCAATGCCGGTTCGGCGCCGGTCGTCCATGAACTTCGGTTGCCCAGGCAGGTGGGAATCTGGCACGCTACGCAGGAAGAGCGTCTGAGTGACGAAATCTGGTCCATCATCGAGCCCGACGCTCACCTGCTGCGGCTCTACGAGGCTCCGGATCGTCGCCCGATATGGATCTATGTGGGCCTCTACGGGGGCCGCACCGGGGCTGGAAAGACAGCCCACGACCCCGAAGTCTGCTTTCCCGCGCAGGGTTGGGAAATCCTGGAGCGGCGCTCCGGGGACGTTCCACTGCCGACAGGAGAGACGCTTCCGGCGACCGTTCTCGAGGCGCATCTCGGCGTCCAACATCAGACGGCTTTGTACTGGTTCCAACCCGCAGCCCGTTGGCCGGTGGGATCGGCTGGGGAACAGCTGATGCGGATCTACGACGCGATCACCGGAAGGCCGCAGTACGCTTTCGTTCGCTTCACCGCGTCCTCGGACGGGCAGCAGAGTGCTGCCGACGATCTGGCGGAATTCGCGGCCGAGATCGCGCCGGCCATTCGTCGCGCCGTCGAGCGGTTGGGAGCACGAGAGGTCGACGAATCCCAGCAAGCGCGGCTGTAGATTCCTACGATCGCATCCGATACGGAGAAAACATCGAAGCTGCGTGAAGCGGCAGATTCACCGTGATCGGCAAGACCCCAGACGCACCCCAGAACCCGAAGAGGGCAAGTGGCGACTCCGACGACCTCGCAAGCGAGAACCGATTGCCCCGGATGCGGCTCGCATTCCATCGCCGTGATCGTCGAGATCGCCGACATGCCCGTGCATGTCGGGAGTCTGTGGCCGACCGAACAGGATGCCCGCTCGTGTCCACGCGGCGACATCGTGTTATGTCACTGCACCCGTTGCCAGTTGATCTTCAACGCCGCCTTTGATCCCAAACCGCTCGAATACACGCACGAGTACGACAACTCCCTCGAAGCATCTGCAGTGTTTCGCGATTTCGCGACTTCGTTGGCGGGTGATCTGATCGATCGATACGACCTGCGCGACAAGACGATCGTCGAGATCGGGTGCGGTAAAGGCGAATTCATCGGGCAGTTGTGCAAACTCGGTCCGAACAAGGGCCTCGGATACGACACGACTTACGATGAGAAGTCGCCGAACCCAGCTCCCGGCCGACTCGAGTTCGTCAAGGCCCACTACTCGGGCGATCAAACCGGTTCGAAAGCGGACCTGGTCATTTCGCGCCACGTCTTCGAGCACATTCCAGAGCCGCTCTCGTTCTTGCAGACCTTGCGCGAGAGCCTTGGACAGGACAGCGATACCGTCGTGTACTTCGAGGTCCCCGAGGTGCTCTTCATTCTGCGAGACCTCTCGATCTGGGACATCGTCTACGAACACTGCAACTATTTCGGCCACGAATCATTGGGGGACATCTTCGTGCGAGCCGGCTTCGAGATCATCCGTCTGAACGACTACTTCGACGACCAGTTCCTCGCGATCGAAGCCCGGCCGTGCAGGCCAGGCGCGGATGTGAAGGCCCCCCGCGTTTCGGAGAATCTCCAGGTCGGGGCACGCGCCAGATCGTTTGCCACCCATTTCGCGAACACCAAAGACGAATGGAACCGAAAGCTTCGCGAGCTGAAGGACGCCGGCAAGAAGGTTGCGATCTGGGCCGCCGGCGCGAAGACCGTGAGTTTCGTGAACTTCTATGGGCTGGGAGACGAAATCGACAGCATCGTCGACATCAATCCCCGAAAGCAGGGCGCCTTCATGCCGGGAAGCGGGCACGAGATCCTTTCGCCCGAAGCGCTCGTGGCCAACCCGCCCGACACGGTGATTCTAATGAATTCGAAGTATCGCGACGAAATCGCCGCACAGCTCGAAAGCCTGGGGTTGGCACCCGAGCTGTTGAGCGCCGGCGTCTGACTCCAACGGGCCAGACGGCTGGCCTACAGCTGGCTGACCAGAATGTCGGCGATCCGCTCTGCGGCCCCTCCATCCCAGAGCGGAGGTATCTGGCTGGGTGGGCGACCGCCGCGCATGATCTGATGGAAAGCGTCGGTGATCGTTTCAGGGTCGGTTCCGACGAGTTGGTTCGACCCGAGTTCCACCGTGATGGGTCGTTCGGTGTTCTCGCGCAGTGTCAGGCATGGAACGCCGAGGATCGTGGTTTCTTCCTGGACACCGCCCGAGTCTGTCAGCACGACCGTGGCTCCACTCATCAACTTGAGAAAGTCGAGGTAGCCGACCGGTTCGAGCTCGCACAGGTTGGGCAGGCGCGCGAAGCGGTCCGCCAACCCGAATTCGTTCAGTTTCTGACGCGTTCGAGGATGAGCGGGAAACACGATCGATAGTTCGCGACCGACGACTTCGAGGACCTGGAGAACACCTCCGAGGATCGTCGCGTCGTCCACGTTGGAGGGTCGGTGCATGGTGACGACGGCATAGCGCTCATCCACCAGGCCGAGATCCGACAGGATTTCCGACTTCTCGGCCGCCGATTGGTGCTCTTTCAACGTGTCGATCATCACGTTGCCGACCAGGTGAATCTTGCTGGGATCGACTCCCTCGCGTTTCAGGTTTTCGACACCGCTTCGCTCGGTGCAGAACAGTAAGTCGCTGATGGAATCGGTCAGCACCCGATTGATTTCTTCTGGCATGCCTCGGTCGAAGCTGCGCAGACCGGCTTCGACGTGGATCACCGTGATTCCCAACTTGGACGCGACCAGGCTGCATGCGATCGTACTGTTCACGTCACCCACCACCAGGATGGCATCGGGTCGGTGTTCTTCGAGGATCGGTTCGAATGCCTTCATGATCTCGGCGGTCTGGACGGCGTGTGATGCACTGCCGACCTGCAGGTTGATGTCGGGTTCCGGGATTCCGAGTTGGCGAAAGAACAGGTCACTCATGTTGGGGTCGTAGTGCTGTCCGGTGTGGACGAGAAGCGATTGGATTTGCGGCCGCCGGGCGAAAGCCTTCATCAACGGCGCGATCTTCATCAGGTTGGGCCGCGCGCCTACGACGCTCACGATCTTCATGGACACTTCCTCTGGGCTGCTGTGACCCTACGCGGTGCGGTTCCGATCATGAGGTTCCACGCCGGAATTTTCGAGACGGCAAGGGGTCAGACGCTGATGAGCTGCGGTTCGAGTCCCATTCCGGCCAGTTGACGACGGATTTCGTCCTCGTAGATCCCGTTCATCACCAGCACCACGTCCGGCGCGTACTGCACGAGAGATTCCGGAGATACGACTTCGTGACCGGTGCCCGGCATGAAGTAGCCGTGCTTGTGAGGGTTGATGTCCACCGCATGGCCCAACTCGTCGCCCACCCCGATCGTGGTGAGGAACGCTACGCCCTTCGAGCCGGCTCCCCAGATCACGACGCGTTTCCCGTCTCGGTGCCACGATTTGAAACGTTCTTGCCAACCCCGGACTACGCGCGGCGCGTCCTCGGCGAAGCTCTTCACGATCGCCTGGATTTCCTCGAGGTCTTCCTGCACACGGAAGGTGGGCGCCTGCCCTTCCGGCAGCGGTCGCGCTTCGATCAGCAGATATTGATCACCGAAGCCCTTCCAGGAGCTGAGGACTTCGAAACCGCACGACAGAAACAAGCGTTCCAGCGCACCTTGGGTGAAGTACGAGCAGTGTTCGTAGTAGATGTCCCAGAACGCGCGTTCGGTGTAGACGCGCTGCTGATCGGGAATCTCGAGAAACACCAACGTGCCGAGGTTGTCGCCGATGGTCTTGCGAACCGTCTGGATGAATTCGTGGGTGGGATAGATGTGTTCGAGCGTGTGGCGGCAGACGACCAGATCTGCCGGAATGTCGGAGTGACGCTCGGCGGAATAGATCTCATTGATGAACCGGCAACGGCCCTGGCTGTTCCAGTCTCCGCGACCCGGGACGAAGCTCGGGTCGATCCCCACGCCGGTATTGTTGCCCCGATCGCAGAGTTCCAGCAGGAACTCGCCTTTGCCACAGCCGATCTCGACCACCTGCTTTTCCCGCACGCCGTGCTTTTCGATCAATCGATCGATCAATTCACTCTGGAAGCCGCTGAAGACGGGTGAGAAGGTCTGCACCTCTTCGTACTTGGTCGAGTAGGCATTCATCGAGATGTCGAAGACCATGTTGCTCGCGTGGCCGCAGCTTCCGCACCAGCCCAACACGAGGTCTCCGGTCGGAAACGACAACGCCTCCTCCCGAGTCTCCATCAACAGACAACTGTGAGTGGGAATGTCCGATATCTCGTAGACCTTCTCGAGTCCATCGGTTCCGCAATTCGGGCAGGTGGTATTCAAAGTGTGATTCTCCGATTTCGATCGGCGGATTCGTTTCGACACGGGTCCTACCGCACTGTCAGATGATCGTCGGCTCCGGAACCGGAATGATGAACTTGCCGCCCTTGTCCCGGTAATCGCTTTGTTGCTCCACGATCTCGTCCTTGAAATTCCAGGCGAGTATCAGCGTGTAATCGGGCTGCATTTCGAGCAGGCGCTCCGGCGGGAAGATGGGAATGTGTTGGCCCGGCATGTAACGACCGTGCTTGTGCGTATTGCGGTCGACCACGAAATCGACGAGGTCGGTTCCGATCCCGATGTAGTTGATCAACGTGGCGCCCTTCGC
>JAJDAM010000359.1 GCA_029261905.1 Deltaproteobacteria bacterium | reverse complement strand
GCTCGTTTCGACGCTGCCTTCGTACTTGAATGGTCTGACGCAACGTGGCGTCCACATCGTGACTCACAACGAATACCTCGCGCAGCGTGACTCCGAGTGGATGGGCGAGGTGCATCGATTCCTGGGGCTGAGCGTCGGCATGGTCGGACACGATCTCGACGACGTCGAGCGCCGTGCGGCCTACGGCTGCGACATCACCTACGTGACCAATAACGAACTCGGCTTCGACTACCTGCGCGACAACATGAAGCTGTCGATCGACCACTGTGTTCAGCGCGAGTTGGCCTACGCGATCGTCGACGAGGTCGACTCGATCCTGATCGACGAAGCGCGAACGCCGCTGATCATCTCCGGCCGCACCGAGCAGAACGTGAATCTGTACGGAGTCGTCAATCGCGTGATTCCGCGCTTGACCGCGGGCACCCGGGGCGATGTTGCGAAAGAACTCGAAGAGACCGGCGACTACTGGATCGACGAGAAAGCGCACCAGGCCACGCTGACTGAAGCGGGCATTCACAAAGTCGAAAAGATGCTGGGCGTCGAGAACCTCTACGACCAGCAGATGGTCCCGGTGCTCCACGCCGTCAACCAGGCACTGTCGGCACATTCATTGAAGAAAGTGGATGTGGACTACGTGGTGCAGATCGGAAAGTCGGGGCGCAAAGAAGTCGTCATCGTGGACGAGTTCACTGGACGATTGATGGAAGGGCGTCGTTGGTCGGACGGGCTGCATCAGGCCGTCGAGGCCAAAGAGGGAATCACCGTCCAGAGCGAGAACCAGACGCTCGCTTCGGTGACTTTTCAGAACTTCTTCCGGATGTACGAAAAACTCGCAGGCATGACGGGTACGGCGGATACCGAGGCACCCGAATTTGCGAACATCTACAAGCTCGACGTCACCGTCGTGCCGACCAACAAGCCGATGATTCGCGACGACATGCAAGACGTCGTGTTCAAGAGCAAGCGCGAGAAGTTCGATGCCGTGATCGACGAGATCGTCGAGCGGCACGAAACCGGCCAGCCGGTGCTGGTGGGTACGATTTCGATCGAAACGTCCGAAATGCTCGCGAAGAAGCTCGCCAAGCGCGGCGCGAAACACAACGTGCTGAACGCGAAGGCTCACGAGCGCGAGGCCGAGATCGTCGCGCAGGCCGGCCGCGAGGGAGCAGTCACGATCTCGACGAACATGGCCGGCCGCGGTACCGACATCGTGCTCGGCGGAAATGCCGAATTCATGGCTCTGGCGAAATGCGGCCATGACAAGGAGCACCCCGAGTACAAAGAGTTGCTCGCGCAGTTCGGCGTGCAGTGTGAAGCGGAGCGGCAGCGTGTGCTCGCAGCCGGCGGCCTCCACATCATGGGGACCGAGCGGCACGAGAGTCGTCGCATCGACAATCAGCTTCGCGGTCGCGCAGGCCGCCAGGGCGATCCGGGCTCGAGCCAATTCTTCTTGTCGCTCGAAGACGATTTGCTGCGGATCTTCGAATCGGAGCGGGTCGCGTCGTGGTGGGATCGGGTTGGCGTCGAGGACGGCGAAGCGATCGAGAACAAGCTGCTGACGCGGGTGATCGAAAACGCGCAGACCAAGGTCGAAGCGCGCAACTTCGACATGCGCAAGCACGTCCTCGACTACGACGACGTGATGAACAAGCAACGTCACGCGTTCTACACGCGACGGCGAGATCTGCTGGAGGCGCGCGCGGTACACGACGAGGTGCTCGACATCACCGAGGGCGGCCTGGTCGCCATTCTCGATGACCTGTGGCCCGAAAAAGGCGATCCCGAACACGAAGACCTGGTTTCGTTGGCGGGGAGCATCGAGGCGCAGTTCGGGTTGAAACTCGAATTGAACGAAGCGCCCATGTTGGTCGAAGGTCGCGCGGCATCCGATCGCGACGAATTCGGCCGAATCGTCCACGGTCTGCTGACGGAGCATCTCGAGCAGAAAAAGAACGAGTGCGACGAATTGGCGAAAGAGCACGCAGACGTCCGGTATCCGCGATTCGAAGACCTCGAACGCGACATCATGTTGCAGATCATCGATACGCAGTGGAAGGATCACCTGCACACGATGGACAGCCTGCGCGACAGCGTGGGCCTGCGCGGCTACGCACAGAAGGACCCCAAGCTCGAATACCAGCGCGAGGGCTATGCGCTGTTCGAAGAAATGAATCAGCGAGCCGACAGCCAGGCGATCGACGTGACTTTCAAGTTCACGCTGCCCCCACCGTTGCCGGTTTCCACTCGCGAGCAGCCGGGCACAGCGGCGGGCCAAGAGCCTCCCGAGGCGCTGCCGCCGGCGGCCAATACGCCCAAGTCGAATTCCCCGCGCCGCGCCGGGCCGGCCACTCCCAACAAGGCCGGCAAGCTGGGGCGCAATGACCCGTGCAGCTGTGGGAGCGGCAAGAAATACAAGAAGTGCTGCGGGGCTACCTGAACCCGTGTAGCTGCGGTTTGGTTTGGGTGTGGTTCTGGTCGAGTCGCCGAAGACCCGCTACCTGATACTGCGCTGAATACTTCTTTCCTACGGACTCCTGTGACGACCCTGCACAAAGCCCAGTCTCCCCCCCAAGTTCCCGGCTTTCGAGCCATTGGTTTGCATTGCGGCGTGAAAGCGTCGGGCAAGCCCGACCTGGCACTGATCGTGAGCGACCGGCCGGCGTCCGTTGCGGGTGTTTTTACGAAGTCGACCGTCGTGGGCGCTCCGGTGGAATGGTGTCGCGAACATGTGCGCAATGGCGTGGCGCGCGCGATCGTCGTCAACAGCGGTGTCTCGAACGTTGCGATGGGAGCCCGCGGGCGGCGCGACGCGGCCGAGATGGCCAGCCGCGCCGCGTCCGCGATCGGGGCGAAACCCGACGAAGTCCTGGTGGCATCGACCGGTGTAATCGGCGAGCCGCTCCCCATGCCGGCGATTCGACGTGGCATCCAGACAGCCGCCGCCAAGCTCGACCCGACCGGGCTCGAAAGCGCCGCCGAGGCCATCCGCACGACCGATACGTTCGCGAAGACCGCGATTGCGACCGCACGCGTGGATGGACGCACGGTCACCGTTGCGGGCATCGCAAAGGGCTCGGGCATGATCGAGCCGAACATGGCGACGATGCTGGCATTCATCCTGACCGATGCGTCAGTCGCTCCCGCTCATCTTCGGCGCGTATTGAAAGCAGCCGCCGACTGCAGCTTCAACTGCCTGACGATCGATGGCGAAACTTCGACCAGTGATACGGTGCTGGTGCTGGCCAACGGCGAAGCGGGCAATCGGACGATTCGCAACGCACAGAGCCCCGGTGCGGCGGTATTCGCAGCCGCCGTCGAGCAGGTATCGGTGTCGCTCACCCGGAAACTGGCGCGAGACGGGGAGGGCGCCACCAAGCTCGTCACGGTGCGGGTGACCGGTGCCGCAAACCGGGCAGAGGCCGATCGCGCCGCACGGCGAATCGCCAACTCGCTGCTGGTCAAGACCGCGATCTTCGGCGGCGACGGCAATTGGGGGCGGATCCTGCAAACCGTGGGTGCGGGACAGGTTCGGATCGCGCTGGACCGCGCCGAGATCAAACTGGGCGGAATTGCGGTATTTCGAGCCGGCGCGTCGACCGGGCCCGCCGCACGCCGGCGCTCGGCAGCGCGGCTGAAAGCGGACGAGGTCGAGCTGTGTGTCGAATTGGGTGCCGGCAGGGCGTCCGCACACATCTGGACCTGCGACCTCAGCTACGACTACGTGAAGATCAACGCCGAATACACCACTTGATCCGCAGGCGTTCGAATCCGGGTCTAGCCGGACATCTACACGGCCCCACCTGGCAGCCCAGGGCCCGGATAGCCTCGCGGGGTCGACTCTGCTAACCCTTTGCGAAATCACACGTTCCGGGTACGCCCCTGCGGTGCCGAAACGCTGGTTGCTGGCCACGTTCTTCGATCATTGTTCATCGAATCTCGTACATCGAATGTTGTACATCGAATGAAGAATCACGAACGAACCGTCCAGTGAGCGCCAGCGACGACGGTTGGGGAACCACGAACCGGTTCGGACGCACAACCGCGAAGGAGAACACGAATGGCCGATCCCACGGCTGAGGTACCGGCTTCGCCTGAAGCCGTGAACGCACCGCCTGTCGACACCACGGCAGTGTCTGAATCAACTTCTGAAGCAGCCCCGCAAGCAGCGCCCGAAGTCAGTGCCATGGCCGAAGCGTTGAATGTCGAGGTCAACATCCGCGACTTGTTGGAGGCTGGCGCGCACTTCGGTCACCAGACCCGCCGTTGGAATCCGCTGATGAAGGATTTCCTGTTCGGCGAGCGCAACGGTGTCCACATCATCGATCTCGACCAGTCCCTACCGCGCTTTCGCGAAGGGCTCGAATTCGTCAGCGATGTCGTCTCGCACGGTGGCAAGGTCCTGTTCGTCGCGACCAAGCGTCAGGCTCAGGAGCCGATCCGCATCGCGGCCGAACGCTCGAACCAGTACTTCGTCAACAACCGCTGGTTGGGCGGCATGTTGACCAACTTCAAGACCGTCAAGAAGTCGATCGACAACTTCAAGTCGATGCTCGAAATCCTCGGTGACGAAGAGAAAATGGGCGAGCTTTCGAAGAAGGAACTGGCTCGGGTCACCCGCCAGGTCGACAAGTACAAGAAGTCGCTCGACGGGATTCGCGAGATGTCCCGATTGCCTGCAGCGATCTTCGTGATCGACGTCAACTGCGAATCGATTGCGGTCAGTGAAGGGCGACGACTCGGAATTCCGATCCTGGCGATCGTCGATTCCAATTGCAGTCCGACCGATATCGACTTCGTGGTTCCGGGCAACGACGACTCGATTCGCGCCATTCAGCTCTACTGCGACCTCGTCGCCGATGCGTGTCTGCAGGGCGAGGCACTGAACAACGCGCGCATTCAGGCGCAAGAGGCGGAAATCGAGAAGACACGCCCCGCGGCAAAGGCCGAGACCACACTGCCTGGGACGGGCCGCGTGGTGGTCGAGATCAAGCACCCGCCCCGCCGCGGACGAGGTGCCACGATGGCCGCTGAGCGACGAGAGGCGGAACGGAGTACCGCGCCCGAGACGTCAGGGACCGAGGCGCCGGCTACACCGGCCGCACCGGCTGCACCGGCGGCGGAGGCACCCGAGTCGACCGACTCGGGAACCGACGCGTAACGAACTCGCTCGAACCCGCGGTGGTCTCACCGTCGCGGATTCGAGAGAACGGATGTGCACGAGATGGCACGAGCATTCTGGACAGCGCCTCCGGCGGCCGAGAAGGATCGGCAGGCGGCTGGCCGTCTCGAAGCAGCAATGATCGCTGGAGCCGAAGACGAGTTCTCCGGCCATCCAGCCAACGAACCACATGACATGCAGCGAAAGAATAGAAGGATCGAAGGGAGAACGACCCGGTGAGTCAGATTTCGGCTAAGTCGGTAAAAGAGCTCCGCGACAAGACGGGCGCCGGCATGATGGATTGCAAGCGAGCCCTCAGCGACGCTGATGGCGACCTGGTGAAGGCAAATGAGCTGCTGCGCGAGCGCGGCCTGGCAAAAGCGGGAAAGCGCGAAGGTCGCGAGACCACCGAAGGCGTGGTTGCGCTCGCGATCGACGGGGGTGTCGCCGGCATCGTCGAGTTGGGCTGCGAGACGGATTTCGTCGCTCGCACCGACGAGTTCATCGCGATGGGAGATGGGCTGGCGAAGCTCGTGGTCAGTGAAGACAGCGCTTCGACGGTCGAGGGGCTGAACGCCGCGTCACTCGACGGTACTCCGGTATCCGAGGCGATCACCGCAGCGGTCACGAAGCTCGGTGAGAACGTCGTCCTGAAGCGGGTAGCGCGAGTCGGTACCGCGGGCGCGGGCGTCAGCGGGGGCTACGTCCATGCGGGCGGGAAACTGGGGGTGATCGTGAGCCTCGAGACCACCGGCTCGGGTGAAGCGTTCGAAACGCT
>JAJDAM010000358.1 GCA_029261905.1 Deltaproteobacteria bacterium | reverse complement strand
TCGCCAGGCCAGCCAGGGGCCACCGAAAGTCGCGAAGCGCCGACGCAGACGCACTCCCCCGCCGGCAGCGATCGACAGGCGACAGAACGACACGTCGGTCACGTTCAAGGAATTCGACCCGCGAAAAATCGTGACTCGGCTGCGGACGCCGCTGTCTGCAGCGGACCCGGGTGTGACAGCATGGCGAACCGGTCAATTGAATGACGGCAAGCCGGCGCGCATGGCCACCGCGGGAACCACCCGATACATCGTTCGATCCGGACTCGTCAGCGTGAGCGCACCGATCGCGCCGCGACGCCGCGAGGCAACCTCCAAGAACACTCACGCGATCTACCGGGTCAACCAGGCGGTGTTCGGAATTCGTGCCGATGCGGCTGAACGTCGCATTGCACCATTGATTTCCCGAGTCGCGGCCGACACCAGTGGGCGAACGCGCATCCGACGGCAAATCGGCGGTCGCACCATCAGTGTCATGCGGGACACCGAGCGCGGCCTGTTGATCTACTCCATCTATTCGAAGTAGGGATCCGGCTCGACCGTCCGCATCGCCAGAACGGCCGGCAGCGCTAACGCAGACAGCACCGCACCCGCCATCAGTGCCCGTGCGAACGCGCCTTCGGTGTTCACGCCGCCATACACGAGCGTGAGTGTGACGATTCCGAACGATGCGCCCGTCTGCCCCATCAACCGATTCGCCGCCGAAGCGATCCCCAAATCCTTCTCCGGCACGGAGCTGGCAACGGCCGAGGTCAACGCCGGCAGACTCAATCCGTGGCCCAATCCTTGAAAGACCAGACCAGCGCCCACCACGACGATCTCGTGTTCGGCGACCCCGAATGCCATCGTGATCAGCGCAGCCGTCATGATGCAGCAACCGACCAGCGCGGCACCTCGTTCTCCGATCCGGAAGCCGAGCATGCCGCCGATGGGAGATGACGCGGTCAAGGTCAGCGTTCGCAGCAACATGATGGCTGCGGCCACCGAGATCGAGAATTCGAAGATCTGAAGCAACACCAGCGGCGCCATCACGAATGCCCCCATGTAGGCCGCACCCATGAAGGCGTTGGCGACGATCGGTGCCGTGAAGTTCCGTCGCCCAAAGAAGTCGAGCGGAAGCAACGGATCCTCGACGCGACGCTCGATCGCCACGAATCCGAACAGACCCACGACACCGACCGCGATGCCAGCCCAGACACCAATCGATTCGATCCCCCACTCGCGAACCCGCCCGAGTGCGAACATCAGTCCCGCGACTCCAACGGCGAGTGCCGCCGCACCCAGCAGATCGAACCGAACTCGTTGCCGCTCGGTCTCGCGCAACAGGACTGCCGCCAGTGCCAATGCAATCGCAGACAGCCCCGCCTGCAAAAAGAACACCACCCGCCAACCCAGCCAATCCACCAACGGCCCCCCCGCGATCAGCCCCAGAGCGGGCGCTGCCGCACCCGTCATCGACCACCAACCCATCGCGCGCACCCGGTCTCCGCGACCGTACACACTGAAGATCAGCGCCATCGAGGCCGGCTGGGTGGCGGCCCCGAGTACCGCCGCCAGCGTGCGAAGCGAGATCAGCGAGACCGGCCCCGTCGCAAAGCCGGTCAGCGCCGCGATCACCGTCGCTCCGGAGAACCCGATCAAGAACACCCGCCGGTGCCCGTACAGATCCCCCATCTTTCCAAGCATCGGGAGCGCGACCGCCGAAAGCAGCATCGGCGCGGAGATCACCCACGCAATGGTGGTTTCGCTCGTCGCGAATTCTCTCGCGATCGATCCCAGCGAAACGGCCAGGATCGTGATCGGGAACGTCGCAGCGAACATCCCGGCCAAAGCCGCCACCAGGACCCAGACGCGATAGTGACCACCCGACTCGACACGCGCGAGCCAGCGCTCGCGCATCGGTACGCGATCACTCACAGAGCGCTCGACGCGCCATCGGGTTGCCCGCCCATGACTGGGGTCCTATCGTCGATCGACCACCACACAGGGGACAGACATGACGAACATGCACGATTTCGAGATGACCTCGATCCAGGGCGAATCCATCAAGCTGTCGGATTATCGGAACCAGGTCTGCCTGGTCGTCAACGTCGCGAGTCAATGAGGCCTCACTCCCCAGTATGCAGGTCTGCATACCCTTCACAACGACAACGATGGCCTCACCGTTCTCGGCTTTCCGTGTAACCAATTCGGTGCCCAAGAGCCAGGAACCGACGCAGAGATTCTCGAATTCGCCACGTCCAAGTACGGCGCCGATTTTCCGATGTTCTCGAAGATCGACGTCAACGGCGATGCTGCCTGCGACTTGTACAAGTACCTGACATCGACGCTGCCCGACGAAGAAGGCAAGCAAGAGGTTGCGTGGAACTTCACGAAGTTCCTCGTCGACGGCTCGGGAACCGCAGTCAAACGATTCGGCCCGCAGGTAACGCCCGAGGAAATCGGGGAGGCCCTGCGGGAGTACTTGTAGAGAAGCCTCAAGAACTCGTGAAATTGTACCGATTTCTCCACCCGTACAGCCTCGCCTCAGCGCGGGAGGAGATCATGAGTTTTCCGAGAGTTCTGATCATCGGCGATGCCTCAGTCGGTCGGGTCCAGGAGATCCTGAAGAACCTCGATGTCGAGATCGACGTGGTCCGCGACGATGTCGGAATTCAGCATCTCGAGGGGCCGTACGATCTGATCGTCGCGACCGTGAAGCTGACGCTGGCGTTCGGCGATTCGCTCGACATCTCGCGCGTCCCCGGATCACCCACCTGGATCGCAGTACACAGCCAGGATCTGATTCCGTTGCGCGAACGACTCCGCGCGCTCGGCGTCCACTATCTGATGCAGACCAGTGTCAGCGCGGCCGCAGTCGAACTGCTGGTCGCCCACACGCTGTACAACGGGCCGGAACGCCGCGTCGAACACCGATTGCCTGTTGCCGCTCCGGTCGTGTGTATGAATGCAGGGCAATCGTTCGAAGCCAACCTCCTCGACATCACGAGAAACGGCTGTCGGATCGAACTCGATGCCGGGTTGACCCTCTGGGGCAAGACGCATGTCGAACTGCCGCGAACCATGGTCGCCGATCGGTCTGTCACGCTGCAGGGTCAGATCCTGCGGACAGAACCTGGGGCCGCGCCGTCCAGGCGCTTCGCGACGATCGGGTTCGACACATTGTCCGAGGAAGTCGCGCTGGCTCTCGCCGCGGTCCTGGATGGCCAGACACTCGGTACCGTGCTGACGCCGCTCCACCGGCCAAAGAGTTCCGACACCAAAGACGACGCCACACCCCTTCAGCAGGCCATGAAGGAACGGATCGTGTTGGGTGCGGACGAGACACAGGTCGGTCTGTTCATTCCACCTGGAATCAAGATGGCCGCGGGCCGAGAACTCTCGGCCGAAAGTGTGCGCCTCGACCCCATCCCGGGCCTGGTCGCTGGCCGGCCGATCGATATCGCGATCTTCGGCCCTACGCTCGATGCACCCGTTCTCGCAGAAGCCATGGTGGTCGCCGACGACGATCAGCAGGGCCTTCTACTCGGTTTCCAAGGACTCGCACCGCGAGAACTGGTCCGGATCCAAGAAGTCATCGAGACATCGTCGCAAATCGAATCACTCAGCCCGTGATTTCGGCGTGGTTGCGGCCTCCGCTCGGCCGACCCGTCTCGCCGTCCCCAGCAGGGAAGTAGTTCGCGTTCCGGGCTGGGCGTCTACCCGGCCGTCCCGCTCGGAGCCAGCGCCTCCAACGCCTTCCAGTCGATCTCGCCCATGCCTCCAGCCGGCTTGAGCGGTTGGATGCAGACATGGTTCGCACCGGCCCGCATGTGGGCTTCGATCCGATCCCGCACGGCGGCCTCGTCTCCCCAGGCCACGAGCGCGTCGATGAGTTTGTCACTGCCGCCGTCCGAGCAATCCTGCTCGCTGAAGCCGAGCCTCAGCCAGTTGTTGCGGTAGTTCGGGAGCATTGCGTACATCGCGAGCGCTTTTCGTCCCGCCGCCCGTGCCTCCGCCTTGTCGGTCGAAAGTACGATCTTCTGCTCGACACACAGTAGTTTGTCAGGCCCCAGAATCTCACGGGCCTGGGCGGTGTGTTCGGGCGTGGTCCAGTACGGGTGTGCTCCATCCGCCTTCTCACCGGCGAGTGCCAGCATCTTGGGTCCGAGCGCGGCGATCAAGATGGGCGGTTTCTCGGCCGGCGCGATCGCTGAAAACGGCGCCGCGTGTAGCGAGTCGAGGTACTGCCGCATCGTCGCGACCGGCTTGCCGTATTCGAGACCTCGCAAGCCCTGGACCAGCGGTGCATGCGACACACCGATTCCCAGTACGAAGCGACCTCCGGATTGCTCGGCCAGTGTGTTCGCACACTGCGCCATCATGCCCGGATGCCGGTGGTAGATATTTGCGATACCGGTCGCCACTTTGAGCCGATCGGTGTGATTGAACAGGTGTGCGGCGTGTGAGAAGGGATCGCGCCCCGTCGTTTCGGGCATCCAAAATGTGCTGTACCCCAGCCGCTCGAGTCGACCGGCAAACTCGGCGGCTCCCGATGCACTCATCATTTCCGTGAAGAACCAGACCCCGAGGGGTCCCAGATCGTTCGGCATGGTTCGATCTCCCGACGCTATTCGGGCCGTGTGCCCGTCTTGTTGATTGGTTGGAGCGAGCGTAGCGGTGATCGCGGCGAGTGCATTGGATTGGTTGCGAGCGGAGCGGCCTGCGCCGATTTCCGGTACACCACTGCGTGGAAACCAGCTTTTCCAAGGGACGGTCCAAGAAGGGACGATCCAAGAAGGGACAATCCAAAAGCGAACAATCCGAAAGGAACAATCCGATGCCCGAACTCCAACGTTTCGACGCGGCCCAAGGCCTGGACTGGGCGGCGATCTGGCGCGCATTCGATGACGACGGCGGATTGATCGTGGAGGGTTTCATCGAACCGCAGCTTCTGGCCAGGCTACAAAGCGAATTTGCACCGTTGATTGCGTCACACGAGCCGGGAAGCACCACCGAAGGGCTCTGGACGGAGTTTCACGGGGAGCAGACCAAACGCATCACCGGCCTTCCCAAACACTCGCCGGCATGGATCGAGCTGCTGTGCGACCCACGCTACCAGTCCATGGGCGACCGTTACCTCGGCGCCGAGGATTATTGGCTCAACACCGGTCAGCTGATCTGCATCGGTCCGGGAGAGTCGTCGCAGCTGCTGCACCGCGACGAGCTCAACTGGCCGCACGCGATGCGCGAAAAAGAAATCACGGTGACAGCAATCTTCGCGCTCACCGAATTCACCGAGGCAAACGGAGCGACACAGATCGCGCCGGGTTCGAATCACTGGGAGGGTACGCTTCCGCCAGTCCCGCCGGAGACCCTCTGTCGCGCCACGATGCCCGCCGGCGCGGCCCTGCTCTACAGCGGCAAGGTGATCCATGGCGGCGGAGCCAACGTCACCAACGATCAATGGCGCGTTGGGCTACACGCGGGATTCTGCGCCGGCTGGCTGCGCGCAGAAGAAAACTTCCAATTGACCGTCCCCATCGATGTCGCCCGGAGCCTGCCAGACCGAGCCCGCTATCTGCTTGGCTTTCGTTCCTACCATCCCGAATTCGGAGGACGACTCGGACTCGTCGATTACGACGATGCGGCCCGGTTGTTGGATTGACGGCCGAACCCCACGGAAACCCCCTCGCGAACTTGGCTCAGGTGCCGCGCGCCATTAGGCGCGGCCCAAGCGAACCCGCTCGAGCACAAGAGACCCCGATCGGGCTATTTCGCTAGGCTGCGCCAAGCCATGCCGGCCGCGATCACAATCCCGCCCAACACACCCAGCTGGACCGGCGCCCAGAACGGTTCCCAACCTGCGGCCAATACACCCGTCTGGGCGACGCATAGCGGGCTACCCCCGAGCGTGGCGCGCTCGAACGCGGCAAGCGCGACGCGCGCAGCCAATGGCACCAGTACGAGCAGAGGGAGCGCGAACCAGCGCAGGATCTGCCCTACCCCAGGCGTCTTTCTCCCTGCCGGGATCAACCACGCGAGCGCGAATGTCGGCCCCGCAAGCCAGAGTGTCGCAGCCCACGGGTCTGCGCCCTCCCCCACACAAACGGCTTGCGGAAGCACCGCTAGCCACAGGCAGTGTGCATACGTTACCAGCCAGGCCGTCATCGAACTGCCCAGGCGCAATAGGACTTCTGCCAGACTCATTTGCATCCCGCGTGAATGAGCCGTGCAAGGTACACTGGCTGATCGTCTACGCCCGGACCCGAAACATGAGCCAGAAAACAAGAGCGAGAAACAAGAGCAAGAAACAAGAGCAAGAAACAAGAGCCGCAAAAAAAAAGGCTGAATAAAGAGCCGGAAACATCAGTCAGCAGCAAGAGTCAATAACAGAGTGCAACACCAGAGGAGGAACGAAGCGTGGGAATGATTCAGGAATTCAAGGCTTTCGCGTTGAAGGGCAACGTCGTCGACATGGCGGTCGGCGTGGTGATTGGAGGGGCGTTCGGGAAAATCGTCACGTCGTTCACCAACGACGTGCTGCTGCCGCCAATCGGAATGTTGACCGGAGGCATGGATTTTTCCGGCCTCAAGATCAACCTGCAGGAAGCCTCCGAAGGGGTCGAGGCCGTCTCGATCAACT
>JAJDAM010000357.1 GCA_029261905.1 Deltaproteobacteria bacterium | reverse complement strand
CCTGCTCGAGCAGTTCGCCGCCCGCTCGATGCATCGGAGGTTTCAAATGGAGAAGTCCGCCTTCTATCGCGAGGCTCGCTCGGACCTTCGGGGACCGCTCGATGGCCTGCGGGTCGTCGAAGCCACCACCACCTGGGCCGGACCGATGTGCGCGTGCATTCTCGCCGATTTCGGAGCCGACGTGATCAAGGTCGAACATCCGTCGGGCGAAATTTCACGGCGCTCCCCGCCGGCCCTGCCCGGGACCCAACCGCCCGTGTCATTCATGCACGCGACCGTCAACCGAAACAAGCGAAGTCTGACGCTGGATCTGCGACGCGATGCCGGGCGCGAAGTATTCCTCCAGCTCGCGAAACGCGCCGACATCGTGGTCGAGAATTTCAGACCGGGAACGATGAATCAATGGCGTGTGGGCTACGAGGACGTGCGCAAGGTCCGCCCCGATACGATCTATGTTTCGATCAGTGGCTACGGCCAGTTTGGATCCCGGAGTCACCGCGTCGGTTACGACCCGCTCGCACAGGCGGCCAGTGGTTTCCTGTCACTCAACGGCAACCCCGACGCTGAGCCGGTCAAAGCGCCCACGTTTCTTGCGGATGACCTCGGCGGCCTGCACGCTGCGCTAGCCGTGCTCGCCGCACTGCGCCACCGCGACCAGCATGGCGAAGGCCAACACATCGATGTCTCGTTGCTCGATTCGATGCTGTTTCAGTCGACCGGCTACCTGACATTGGGAGCCATGGGGGTCGATCTTCCGAGGCTCGGAAACGAGTTCCGAATTGCCGCACCGGCCAATACCTACCGCTGCCAGGACGGTCGAATCATGACCGGCGTACTGCTCGACTCTCATTGGAAGCGGTTATGTGAAGTTCTCGACCGTCCCCAGCTCGCCGACGATCCCGACTACGCCACCGGCGTCGCCCGCCTCGAGCGGCGTGACGTGGTCAACGGCATGCTCGCAACCTGGGCACAAAGCCGAAGCGTCAGCGACGCCGTTGAAACACTCATCGCCCACGGCATTCCGGCGGACGCCGTCCGAAGCTACGCCGAGGCTGCAGCCGACCCCGCGATCCACGAGCGGGACATGCTGCAACCCATCGAACAATCCGAAGGCACCGTAGCCCCCATCGTCGGGCCGGCCGCAAAATTCGCCCGGACTCCGACCCGCGTGCGAACCGCTGCACCCGGCCTCGGCGCTCACACCGACGAGATCCTGGCCGAAATCGGCATCACCGAAGCCGACCGCGCGCGCATGCGCGAAGACGGAGTCGTGTAGCGAGAATTCCCTCTCCCTGCGGTCGAGCCGGTTGCGAAAGCCCGACGCTGGGAATTGACCCGGGCGGAAGGGTCGGCGAAGATTGCGCGTTCATCGGGACTCAGTCCGATGGATTCCGAACCGTTATCCAGGTCACGCAATTCAGGGAGTAACCATGGCCCAACTCAAGGGGACGAAAACCCACCAGAATCTCAAGGACGCCTTCGCGGGCGAATCCCAGGCGAACCGCCGCTACCTCTACTTCGCCAAGCAGGCCGATATCGAGGGCTACCCCGACGTCGGCGGCTTGTTCCGAGACACCGCCGAAGCCGAAACCGGACACGCTCACGGCCACCTCGACTTCATGAAGTCCGTCGGCGACCCGGCCACCGACATGCCGATCGGCTCGACCGATGCCAACCTCGCCGCAGCCGTTGCCGGAGAGACCTTCGAATACACCGAGATGTATCCGGGCATGGCGAAGTCGGCACGCGACGAGAAGCTGGAAGAGATCGCCGAGTGGTTCGAGACGCTTGCAAAGGCCGAGAAGTCTCACGCCGGGCGCTTTCAGGGCGCGCTCGATTCACTCGAGAAGCTCTAGCTCGGAAACCGCGGGAACCGCCAGGACCCCCGCCAGCTGCGTTGCGCCGGGCTCGACGTACGACATGTACGCCTTCGCCCGGCGCGCCTTGCTGGCGGGGCCGCTGACGATTCCCGCTAGCTGGCGGGGCCACTGACGATTCCCTCCAACTGACGACCATTGAGCGATTGCCCATGAAGATCCCGCCGCCGGAGCATCCCTCCGAATCGCTCCGTTACGAAGACTCCGCGTACAAAGATCCCGAAAGCCTCGAGCGCGAGCTGCGGCGGACGGGTGACATCTGCCACCAGTGTCGCCGCTGTCTCCCTCTTTGCCCGTCGTTTCCGAAGCTGTTCGAGTTGGTCGATGCGACCGATCGCGAGATCGAAGGCGTGACGATGGCCGGCTTCGACGAAGTCAATGAGCTGTGCTTCCACTGCAAGCTCTGTTACAACCACTGCCCCTACACGCCGCCGCACGAGTGGGATGTCGACTTCCCCGCGCTGATGCGCCGCCATCAACAGGTCCGTGCGGCGAAAGAGGGTGTGCCGATCACACGCAAGTTGACGACCCAGACCGACCTGATCGGCAAGATCGGCGCACTGGCCCCGGCAGTAATGAACTTTGCCAACCGCAATCGCGCTTCGCGGGTCATGATGGAGAAAACGATCGGCATCGATCGCAATTGGGTCCAACCCAGCTATCACAAAGAAACGGTCGGCCGTTGGTTCTCCAAGCGAGACGCACCGCAAACCGGCGAGGGCGAGGCGAACGGCCACGCCGTGTTGTTTACGACCTGCTCGGTGAATTACAACGACCCCGACACGGGCCGCGCCGCCGTCGAGGTACTGGAGCGCAGCAACGTGCGCGTCGACGTCGCATACGACCGCTGTTGCGGCATGCCGTTCACCGATACGGGCGACATGGACCGCGCGCGCAAGAACGCCGGGGAAAACGTCGCGGATCTCCTTCCGTTCGTCGAACGAGGCGCGACGGTAGTTGCACCGGGGCCTTCGTGTTCACTGATGCTCAAGACCGAGTACCCGAAACTGCTGGAAACCGATGCGGCCCGGACGGTCGCGGGCGCGACCCAGGACCTGATGGAGTACGTCTATCACCTGGCTCGCGCCAAGCAACTCAGCCGCGAATTCAAGACATCGCTCGGCAAGGTCGCCTATCACGCACCCTGCCATCTGCGCGCACAGAACATCGGCTTCCGCTCGCGCGACCTGCTGCAGCTCGTCGCCGACGAAGTGGTCTTGATCGACGCTTGCTCCGGTGTGGACGGAACCTGGGGGATGCAGAAGCGTTTTCATGACGAATCGATGAAGGTCGCGAGCAGCCTGCTCGAACGTGTCCAACAGGCCGAAGCCGACTACGTGTCGACCGACTGCCCGCTCGCCGCACTGCGCATCCAGGAGGGGCTCGGGATCACCGCGATCCACCCGGTCATCCTGTTGAACCGCGCGTATGGAAACAGCGAATGAAGCCGCTTGCACTCGCAGAGATGATCGACGCCGACCGATATGCTGGCCTGCGCCCCGATTACCGGCGCACTGTGATCGCGTACAAGCGGTCGCGACGGCTGGCCGTCGGCGAAAACGTCACGCTGGTGTTCGAGAACCGCGAGACGATCCGTTTCCAGGTCCAGGAAATGCTCTGGGTCGAGGGAATTCGAACCCCGAACCGGATTCAGCACGAACTCGACTCCTACAACGAGTTGATCCCGACGCCGGGAAACCTGTCCGCGACGCTCTTCGTCGACATCACCGACGGTGAAGCCATTCGCTCGACTCTCGAGCGACTCGTCGGAATCGACGAGTGCGTCTCGCTGGTCCTCGGCACAGACGACGAGCAGGTCATCACGGCCCGGTTCGATCCCAAGCAGATGGAAGAAGATCGGCTGTCCGCGGTTCAGTACATCCAATTCCGACTCGACCCCACGCAACAGCAGCGATTCTGCGATCCCATGCAAGCCGCGCGCATCCGGATCGACCATCCGAACTATCGGCGCGAAGTCGAAATCGCGCCGGAGACGCGATCGAGCCTGATCGGAGATCTCGAAACCGAGCCCGACTGCCTGCTTCCCGAGTTCGATCCGTCGGAGAACCCCGACGGCATCGAGGTTCTATTCGAAACCTCGAGCGTCCGAGCCTTGCGGCCGATCCGTCCGCTGGCACCGGGCCATGTGATCGTCGAACCGATCGGATCCGGGACGACGCTTCTCGACGCCGGCCCTGAACTCCTCGCCGAGCTGATGGCCGCGGTACAACGTGTCGCGCGCGACATTGTGCAAGAATCCGGGAGTTGTCGCATACAGACCGAGTTGGAAGACGACAGCGCCCCGCTGTGCTGGCACCTCTACGCGGCACCGAAATAGCCGTCACTCCAACCAGGAGTCACCAACCGGGAAAGGTCCGATGGAAGGTCTGCGGGTTCGGCGCGGTCTGGTGATTCCGGAAAGCGAGCTTTCCGAGTCGGTGAGTCGCTCGAGCGGCCCAGGTGGCCAGCACGTCAACAAGACGAGCACGCGGGTCACGCTGCGTTGGAACGTGCGATGCAGCGACGTGCTGTCGGACGTACAGCGCAACCGGCTGCTTTCGCGCTTGCAACACCGCCTGACGACGCAGGGCGAATTGGTGCTGCACGCGAGTTCGCGTAGCCAGGCGCGCAATCGCGAGGCAGTTCGCGAACGGCTTGCCAGCGTCGTGCAGGAGGCGCTGGCGACTCAACGCACACGCGTTCCAAGCAAACCGAGCAAGCGATCTGTATCGCGCGGAATCGCCGCCAAAAAGCGCAAGACCGAAACCAAGCGCGCACGTCGCCGCCCGATCGACGACGACTAGCGGTCTACAACGAGGCGCCCGCCCGGTCGTTTCGAGCTTGGATTATTGAATCCGAACCCGACCGCCGAAACCCTCGTCGTAGCCGTGGAAGTACTCGAGTTTCTCCTCCGGCCAGCGCCAGCAATAGAGCCCGCTGCCGGAATCGAAATCGACCAGCCAGGGCCCCTTGACCTCGAGCCCCAGCGCCTCCATCGCCCTCGCCCAGCTTGCGATGATGCGTTGGACTTCCAGATCGGCCGCCTGGCGCTCGGCCGATTCGGGCTCACTGTCAGCGACCTGGGCCAGAATCGCTTCGACCTGCCCCGCCGCCTCTTCCGTTCGGGAGCGAACGTCGCTGAGAATGGCGCGAGCGGCTTCCAGGCTCCACTGGCGTTTGGACACTTCGGGCACGGCGGTTTCCATCTGGGCAGGCGATCCGACGATCGCCCGGAATTCTTCGAGAGGGGGAACTTACCCCAGTTCGCACCACCGGCCCCCGCTTGACGATCGTCGCTCAGCTCGGTAACCCGCCGATCATGTCCGACTCCACTCAGAACCCATTACCCATCGTGCTCGCCAGCGCGTCACCGCGTCGGAGCGAACTGCTGCGAAAAGCCTCGGTCCCGTTCGACGTCGAGCCAGCCAACATCCCGGAACTCGAGCGGGTCGGTGAATCCCCAAACGACATGGTCGAACGCCTGGCGACCGAGAAGGCGCTGGCCGTCGCGAAACGCGTTGGCGCCAACCCTCGACGACGTGTTCTCGGTGCCGACACGATCGTCGTGCTCGATGACGATGTCCTCGGCAAGCCGAGGGACGCCGACCACGCCGTCGAACTGCTGCTTCGGTTGACGGGCCGCAGCCATCGGGTCTTGACGGGCATCGCCGTGGTGGAAAGCGCGACGTTGCGAACGAGAAGCCTGACGGTCGAGAGTCGGGTGTCGATGCGAAGTGCGTCTCGTGAAGAGTTGGTCGCATACGTCGCGACGGGCGAGTCGCTCGACAAAGCGGGTGGCTACGCAGTCCAGGGAGGTGCGAGATCGTTCGTCACCCAAATCGACGGCAGCGAGACCAACGTGATCGGCCTGCCGGTTGCAGAAACGCTCGAGCTGCTCGAATCCACCCGCGACGAAACACCGGGCGCATGGTGAGTGTTGGCTCGGAAGTCGTAGACCGACTCGCAGCTGTCCGCGCGCGTGTATCCGCCGCAGCCGTGGGCGCCGGGCGTAGCGAAAACGACATCTGCCTGGTCGGCGTTTCGAAACGCCAGTCGGCCGAGAAGGTTCTGGCAGCGCTGCGCGCGGGCCTGCGAGACCTGGGCGAAAACTACGTCCAGGAAGCCGCCGCCAAGATTCCAGCGGTCGTCGAGCGGCTCGGCGCCGACGAGCCCCACCCGCGCTGGCACTTCATCGGCCAACTCCAACGCAACAAAGCCCGCGACGTCGTCCGGTTGTTCGATTGTGTCTCTTGTATCGACCGCGAAAAATTGGGGGCAGAGCTCGGTCGCCGGGCCGAGATCGAGCAACGCGAGCTCGATGTACTGCTGCAGGTCAATCTCAGTGGTGAAGCGCAGAAAGGCGGTGTCGCGCCGTCCGAAGCGCGAGAGCTGCTCGCCGCCAGCCGCAGCTGGCCACGGCTGCGGGTCACCGGACTGATGACGATCCCGGCGCCAGAAGCCGACCCCGAGGCCAACCGGCCGGCGTTTTCCCGGCTGCACGAACTTCGCGATACGCTCCGCAACGAGCCCGGAGGCGAGCATCTGCGAGAGCTTTCGATGGGCATGAGCGGCGATTTCGAAATCGCCATCGAAGAAGGCGCCACGATCATCCGAGTCGGGACGGCGATCTTCGGACCACGGAGTGAACGATGAACCAAGACGGCACACACACGTTGCAGCAGAAACGAATCGGCTTCATCGGTGGCGGAGCCATGGCCGAGGCGCTCGCGGGGGGCCTGGTGGGTGCCGGCCTATCCCCGTCGCACGTGTCGATCGCCGAGCCTCGCGCCGAACGCCGCTCGGCTCTCGCTGACCGGTTGGGTGTACTGACCCATCAGGACAATCTGCCCGTCGTCCAAGCGTCGGACCTCGTCGTCATCGCCGTCAAGCCGAACATGGTTTCGGAGGCCCTCGGCAATCTGGCCGGCTCCTCTGACGCGAAGCCGCTGTGGGTATCGATCGCGGCGGGTGTCCGGCTGGATGCGCTCGAACGGCTGCTTGGTGACGGGGCGCGGATCGTTCGCGCGATGCCGAACACCCCCGCCCTCGTACAGGCCGGCGCGACCGCGATCGTCGGAAACGCGTCGGCGACTCCAGCGGACCTCGATGCCGCGCAGGCGCTCTTCGAAAGCGTGGGCAGCGTCTGGCGCGCAGGGGTCGAAGCTCATCTCGATGCGGTGACGGGGCTCTCGGGCAGCGGTCCGGCGTACGTGTTCCTGTTCATCGAGGCCTTGATCGACGCCGGCGAGAAGGTAGGCCTCGAGCCTGACGCCGCGAAATCGTTGGCCCTGCAGACGGTTTTCGGTGCGGCCAAACTCGCCATCGAGAGCGACAGCAGCCCGGTCGTACTCCGGGAACAGGTCTCCTCCAAGGGCGGGACCACGGTGGCTGGACTGGCCGAACTCGAAGCAGGCGGCCTGCGCGCCCTTGTGGCCCGCGCCGTCGAGGCCGCGACGAGACGCTCACGCGAACTGGGAGAGGCGGCCGCAACGGCCGGCGGCGCCTAGGCGTCGCCGGCTGGACCATCCCTTCGACGCTGATCAGCGCCGTCCGGCCCGGACTTCGCTCAATGGGTGCTCTGCGCGAGAAGGGCTCAAGAATTCGGCAACTTCGGTCGATCTCCTGCCGGAGGCTGTACGTCCCTGCCGGCTCGGCGATCGGTGTAAAAACGCACGCTGGGCGCCATCGGACGACATCCCTGGCACAAGGAGACCACCGTGCGAATTACCCCGCTGGACGTCCGAAATCACACGTTTCCGAAGCGTTTTTCGGGCTACGCGAGCGATGAAGTCGACTCGTTTCTCGGTCTGATCGCAGATGATTTCGAAGATCTGCTGCGCGAGTCGGAGCAGCTCCGCGAAAAGATGATCCGACTGGAAGTTCGCGTCGAGCAACTCGCCTCCAACGAGTCGATCCTGCAAGATACGCTGACGACTGCCCAGCGCATGAGCGATGATCTGAAGCAAGTCGCCGTCAAAGAAGCCGAGGTCCTGATCGGCGAAGCCGAGATCCGGGCCGAAAAGGTGCTCGACGCCGCTCATCGTCGGGCTTCGAAACTCGCAGGCGATCTGCGCGAAATGAAGTACTTGCGAACTCGCTTGTCAGCGTCGGTTCGTGCAACGATCCAAACGCACCTGGGAATTCTCGATGGACTCAGCGATTCCTCGGACGACGAGCCTTCGATCGAAACGGCCGAGGCCTTCCTCGCACCGACCGTCCATGAATCGTCCGAGGCTCCGTAGCGGATCCATTGAGCGCCCCTGAACCCGAGGGTGTCCTGCGTCTGACACCGTCGCGATCCGGGATTGCGTTCTGGATCCACGTCACACCGCGTTCCCGACGTCCCGCGGTCGGCGGAACGCACGGAGATGCCCTTCGCGTAGCGGTGCGTGAACCTCCGGTGGATGGAGCGGCCAACCAGGGCTGTGTCCGCGCGCTCGCCAAGGTGCTCGGGGTCAGACGATCGGCCGTCGACCTCGATCCCGCTTCGACTGGACGTCGAAAACGCGTTCGGGTCGAAGGGGATCCGGCTGAACTGGCCGGCCGCCTGAAAGGGTTGGCAGCAATCCGCGCAGCCAGTAGGGTCTGACGCCCGGTGGCGGGTCGCCCATTGGAGTCGAGCCGCTGCGCCTTTACAGAAACCCAATTGGAAACCCAATCTGGGACAGAAGCCCTTCCTCCCTGTGGCGAGGACGG
>JAJDAM010000356.1 GCA_029261905.1 Deltaproteobacteria bacterium | reverse complement strand
CCGTCGGACCAGCCGCCGAAACCGACGCGGTGTGGATCCTTCCGATCCGGCTTTCCCCCGACGCGACGGACGGTAGAATGGGAGCAATGGATGCGGCCGAACTCAAGCAGGAGGCCTGCTCGGCGATCGATTCGATGCGCTCGGACCTTCTGGCAATCTCCCATGCGATTCACGCAGAGCCCGAGCTTTCCTTCGAGGAGCACGCAGCGGCTCGCACGCTGATCAGCGCAATTCGCAGTGCCGGACTCGAAGTAGAAGCGGGCGCCTACGGTCTCGAGACAGCCTTCAGAACCGATTTCGGTCGGGGCGAAGCCGGCTGTGTCGCACTCCTCGCCGAATACGACGCGCTGCCGAAGATCGGTCACGCGTGTGGGCATAACATCATCGCCGCGTCGGGAGTTGGCGCGGGACTCGCATTGTACACACTCGCGGACCACCTCCCGGGCAAGATCAGGCTCCTCGGGACGCCGGCCGAAGAGCGGGGCGGCGGAAAAGAGTTGATGGCGAGACGAGGCGCTTTCGACGAAGTCGATGCGGCGTTGATGATGCACCCCGCGAGCATGAACCTGGTTACCATGCCGTGCCTCGCGTGTGTCGAAGTCACGGTCCGCTACCAGGGTCGAGCAGCCCACGCGGCGGCGGCCCCAGCCGAGGGCGTGAATGCACTGGACGCACTGGTCGTCGCGTACCAGGCGATCGGATCCCTCCGCCAACACATTGGTGTCGACGAACGGATTCACGGGATCATCACCAATGGCGGACAAGCGCCGAACATCGTTCCCGAATCATCCGAGGGACGCTTCTATGTGCGTTCGTCGAATGCCGACCGGCTCTCCGCACTCAAGATGCGCGTCGAGGGCTGTTTTCGCGCGGGTACCGAAGCGACCGGCGCGAGTTTGGAAATCGCCTGGGCCGAAGTCGACTACCTCGACATGCGGTACAACGTGCCCCTCGCCGACTGTTTCCGAAGGAACGCGGAAAGCCTGGGGCGGGTGTTCTTTCCGCTCGAAGAACTCCCTGCATCGATGGCTGGGAGTACCGACATGGGGAACATCAGCTATCGCGTGCCCTCGATCCACCCGATGCTTCAGTCAGCTCCTCCAGGTTGCAATATCCACAACGCGGAGTTCGCAGATCACGCGGCGGCGCCGATTGGCGACGAGGCGGCGATCGATGGTGCAAAAGCACTCGCAATGACCGCCATCGATTTCCTTTGCGATCCGGAACTTCGAGCTCGATCGCGAGCCTCGTTCGAACACAGCGCTCGCGAATGACCGACACGTCGAAGAACGGCTCGTCGGATCCCGAGATCGATCCCAGCAGCTGGATCGCGCCGAGCGCTCAGCTCTTTGGAGCCGTGTCGGTGGGTGCCGGCGTGTCGATCTGGCACAATTCCGTGTTACGCGCGGAGTGCCAGCAGATTCGAATCGGCCGGATGACCAACATCCAGGATTTCGCGATGGTGCACGTCGGTTTCGACGTGCCGACGCGAATCGGGGAATTTTGCTCGATCACACATCACACCACGATACACGGCTGCGAAATCGGCGATCATTGCCTGGTCGGTATCGGTGCGGTCATCATGGATGGGGCGGTCATCGGGTCGGGATCGATCGTGGCGGGCGGCGCGTTCGTCACCGAGGGAAGCGTTTTCCCGCCGAACTCGATCATCGCTGGATTGCCTGCGAAAGTGATCCGAGAACGCGACAACGCCCGGGCGAATCGCATGAATGCCTGGGTGTACCATCGCAATGCGGAGTGGACGCGGCGAGGAGACCACCGCGCTTGGGACGGTGCCGAATTCGAAGCGTGGCGAGAGGCGAAGCGCCTGGAGATCGAGACCGACGGCGATCTCGCACTCCAGAGCGGATAGCAAACCGCCTTCGCGAGTTCTGGCGGGCCTGTCGGGCAACGCCGGCCGAGTCGGATGACGGGCCTCTGCGTTCAGCTCGCGTCCGTGCGAGGCTGCATCCCGACGAACAACAGTTCGACCGAAGCATCGATCGCGTCACGACAGCCCTGTTCAGTCAGCAGCCCATTGGCCCACGACATGCGTGCGCCGGTTGCCACGTGAAAGAGCGCGCTGGCTGCGGCCAGGACGTCGACGTTGCGGTCGAGATCGCGGCGCATCCGCCCCTGCATCAGGATTTCGGCCAGCAACCCGATCGTTCTGTCGTTCAGAGCCAGTACCCGACGGGCGACCCGGGCCTCGGGGTAGGTGGTGGCCCGAATCGAGATCACCGTGAGGTCGGGCTCTTCTGCGAGCAGGCGGTGCTGATTGCGGAAGAAGCTGCGAACCCGGGCGCTGCAATCACTCTGGCGATCGTCATTCTGGCGGAAGTTCGACCACGCCTCCTCTTGCAGGTCGGCGAGGTCGAGAACGAGCAATTCGTGCTTGGATTGCACGTGGCGGTAGATCGAACTCGCACCCATGTCGGCTCGCGCTGCGATCGCGCGCAACGTCGCGGCGTCGAACCCTTTCTCGCGAAACAACTCGCGGGCGGCCTTGCGAATTCGCTCTCGGCTGCGTTTCCCGCGCAACAGCCGGCCATCGTCGGGACGCGGCTTCGACGCGCGATTCGCACTGGGTTGCTCGATCAGCGCCATCTAAGCGAACAGGATCGCATAGAACGCGCGAAGTGCTACGTCCGATCCAGCCCGAGAAACACGAAGGCCCAGCCGATCATCCCCGATCAAGGCTGGGCCTCCGGACGCCGGCCATTGGCCTCGTATGCCAGCGGGCGTCTGAGCCGCGTCGGATCTCCCCAGATTCTGACGACAACGGCCCGTAAATAGGGTCTTCTCAGGTCGAAAGCACCATGCCCGTTTCATAGAGCAAACATCATGCCGACTTTCGACCCAATTCAGCCCCTTGATTTCAAAAGGAAATTCTCGTTTTATCAAAAGCGAACGGAAAAACATTTCCGAAAATAGAGAATCTTTTCGCGTTCCCACTTCGGTGACCCCAAATCGGTGCCAGGCAACCGATTGGCTGCCTCCAATTGGGTGCCAGGCAACCGTATGGGGGACGTCGTGCGCTACATCTGTGCGCATGACGCTGTTTTTACGCTTCTGTTGGACCTCGTTTCTGGTGCTGTGGTGCGCGACCGCCTTGGCAGATCCGCCGGCGTTGCGATTCAGCGCGATACCCGATCAGGACGAGTCTCGGCTCCGCGAGAAATTCGCGCCGCTCGGCGCGTACCTTTCGGAGCAGCTCGGCGTGCCGGTCGAGTACGTGAATGCCACCCGGTATCCCGATGCCGTCGAATTGTTCAAGAACGGGGACATCGGGCTCGCCTGGTTCGGCGGCCTCACTGGCGTCCAGGCGCGCCACGCAGTGCCAGGCGCACGTGCGATCGTGCAAGGAGCCGAAGACCCGGAGTACTACTCCTACTTCATCGCGCACGTCGACGCGGGCATCGACCCGGGGTCGGATTTCCCGGGCGCCATCGCCGGCAAGACCTTCAGCTTCGGCTCACAGGGTTCTACATCAGGGCGCCTGATGCCGGAATTCTTCATCCGCCAGAACACCGGCAAATCCCCGCAAGAATTTCTGGGACCGATCTCGTTTTCGGGCAGCCACGATCGCACCGCAGAACTCGTCGAAAGTGGCCGGTTTCAGGTAGGCGCTCTCAACTACCAGGTCTACGATCGTCGAGTTGCAGAAGGCACGACCGACCCCAACGTCGCAACCGTCATCTGGAAGACGCCCGTCTATCCCGACTACGGCTTCACCGCCCACCCGGATCTCGAGACCCGGTTCGGCGAGGGCTTTACCGAGAGGCTCGCCCGCGCATTGATAGCAATCGAAGATCCCGAACTGTTGTCTGCGTTTCCCCGAAGTTCGCTGATTCCCGCATCGAACGACGACTTCGCTGCGATCGAGAAAATCGCCAGAGAACTCGACTTCATTCGCTGAGCACCGCGGGCTAGCGCCCGCTGGACGCGTCGCGCACTCTGTAGCGTTCATGTCAGGCCAGCCAGCGAAGTTTCGACTCGAGGAGGTTTGCGTCGATTTCGACGGCCAGCGAGCTCTCGACTCGGTGAGCCTCGAGTTCGCGCCAGGGGAAGCGGCCGCACTCATAGGCCCCAGTGGTGCCGGCAAGACAACCCTGCTGCGCCTGCTCAACGGCAGCCAACGCTCTTCGGCCGGCAACGTCTACTGCGGCGAAGCGGTGCTCGCTGATCTCTCGCGGGCCGGATTGCGAGAGCTCCGCACAACGGTCGCATTCGTCCATCAGGATCTCGGACTCGTACCGAATCTTCGCGCGTTGCAGAACGTGCTCGCGGGTGGGCTGGGGCGACAGCGGCTGCTCCCGTCACTGCGAGACCTGTTGTGGCCACGCCGCGATCGAATCGAACAGGCCTATGAACTCCTCGAGCGTGTCGGGATCGGCGACAAACTCTACGTGCGCACCGACAAGCTGTCCGGGGGCGAGCAGCAGCGTGTCGCGATCGCGCGTGCGCTCTATCAGCATCCGACTGTATTGCTCGCCGACGAACCGGTTGCGAGCGTCGACCCGGCTCGGGCGCGCGATGCCATCGCCCTGCTGATCGAGCTCTCGCAGGAACACAGGCTCACGTTACTCGTGAGCCTGCACAGCCTCGAACTCGCTCGCGAGTTCTTTCCGAGGCTGGTCGGTCTTCGGGCAGGGCGAGTGATGTTCGACTCCGCACCGGGCGCAATCGATCCGGGTCAAATTGACGCGCTGTACCAGTTCGAAGGGAAGGGCGGCGGCCTCGATGACCCCGGCTGACGGTCTGGGCACTCGTCCCTGGCCCGTGGGTCCGCGGGCAATCGTATTCTTGTTGCTGCTCGCGGCCGGGAGCTGGGGCGTTGTGTATCTCGAACTCGACCCGGCCGACCTTCTACCGGGCGCGGGCGGCGTCGCCACGACGAAGCGGTTCTTTGCAAGAGCGCTCTCACCGGCCTGGGTAACCGAGGCGCGCTTCGTTCCGGTGGACTCGCCACCGCTTCTGATCGGCGCGTTGGAAGCCGCCTGGCAGACCTTGCGTTTCGCGGCGGCCGCGGTCGCGCTATCGCTGGTGATCGGCATCGCGCTCGGCGTTCCGGCGTCCACCGCCGTATGGGCCCCTGACCCCGAGGGCTCACCCAGCATCGCCCGTCGGTTCGCGCGCCGAAGCCTGCTCCCGGCCCTGTACCTCGTGACGCGGACAATCATCGGCTTTCTGCGCTCGATCCATGAATTGCTGTGGGCGGTGCTGTTCCTGGTCGCCTTTGGTCTCAACGATTTGACGGCCGTAGTCGCGATTGCTCTTCCCTACGGCGGTGTACTCGCGAAAATCTTCTCCGAAATGATCGACGAAGCACCGCGCGATAGTGCCGAAACCCTGCGCGAGGCCGGGGCAAGGCCGCTGCAAGTACTCCTGTTCGCCCTCCTGCCGAGGGCGCTACCCGATATGACGGGGTACGCGTTCTATCGCATGGAGTGTGCGCTGCGTGCGTCCGCCGTACTCGGATTTTTCGGCTTTCCGACCCTGGGTCTGTTCATCCGGCAATCATTCAGCGCGACGAACTACGGCGAGGTATGGACCTACCTGTACACGCTCGCGCTGTTGGTGATCTTGTTCGACGCATGGAGCGGTGCTGTTCGACGCAGGCTGACATCTTGAGCGCGCAAACTCGGTCACGCCAGCAGATTCGAATCCTTCACGCGCGGCGACCGCGCGACTGGTTCTTGCGCACGAGCCTGATCGCATTCGCTGGCCTTCTGTGCGCCGCAATCTGGATCGGTGATTTCGAGTGGAAATTCTCCGAACAACGCGGGCGCAATCTGGCGCGGTTCGCCGAAGAGATGCGACCGTTTCCACTACAACACGAGCCCTGGAGCACAGATGTCGCGTTCCGGTGGTCCGCGCAGCTGTTGGACGACAAGGGCGCTGCCGCCGCGGCGAAGACACTCGCGATTTCGCTGGTGGCGATCTCCATTGCGGGATCGATCGCTCTGGTGCTTTCGTTCCCGGCTGCACGCACGTTCGCGCGCCCCGATGCCTGGTCGCGATCGTCCCCAGCATCACGCCCCTCGAATCGTATTGCGTGGACATCGCTCTATCTATCGACGCGTGCAGCGTTGATCGCGCTTCGAGCCATGCCCGAATACGTATGGGCCTTCTTGCTGCTCGCAGCGCTCGGCCCCACGCCGTGGGTCGCCATCCTCGCGTTGGCACTTCACAATATCGGAACCCTGGGTCGGCTCGGCGCAGAGACGGTAGAAAACGCAGAACCGCGCGTGTTCGAAACACTCCGCGCCGTCGGAGCGGATCGAACACAGGTCGTCGCTTTCGGTCTGTGGCCCCAGTTGTTGCCGCGATTCCTGCTGTTCTACTTCTATCGCTGGGAAACCTGCGTCCGCGAGGCGACCGTGCTGGGAATGCTCGGCATCGCGAGCCTCGGCTTCTGGATCGACGACGCGCGAGCTCGGGGACACACCGACGAACTGGTATTCTGGGTGCTCCTGGGGTCGGCGATCGTGCTGGTTGGAGATGCGACATCGGCACTCGCGCGGTGGGCCGTGCGGCGCGCTTGATCTGCGGGCGTTACTCCAGTTTTTCCAGATCAGCGCGGAGATCGGTCGGTTCGAGCGATCGCAACTCCTCGAACTGAGCACGCTCTTCTTCACTCAGTTCCTTGGGTACACATATCTTCGCCACCACGAAGAAATCGCCGGCGGCGCCGCCCGATGGATTTTGAACGCCCTTGCCCTTGAGTCGCAACTTCGCACCGCTATCGGTTCCGGGTGGAATCGTCACCGTGACGCGACCGTCCAACGTCGGCACTTCGACCCGCGCTCCCAGCGTCGCCTCGTAGATCGTGAGCGGTACCTCGAGGAAAACGTCACGACCTTCTCGGTTGAAATGGCTGTGCGGGCGGATCTTGATCGTCGCAATCAAGTCGCCGGCCGGCCCGCCGCCGATGCCCTCACCGCCCTTGCCACGAAGCCGAATCTTGCCGCCGTCGGCGACGCCAGGCGGAATACGAACCGATACGGATTCTGATCGTCTTCCCCCGCTGGCGGTGGGACGTGAGATCTGGAACTGCCGCTCGCCACCGCGTGCGGCTTCGAGAAAATCGAGATCGAGCGTCGCCTCCAGCGTGACGCCTCGCCGTCGCAACGGACTGCGCGAACCCCCTCGACCCCCACCGCGACCAAAGAGATCGGAAACCAGGTCGTCGATACCGCCGAATCCGAAGTCCTGGAACCCACCGCCTTGAGCGGAGCGCGCCCGACGCGCTTGTTTTGCGTCGAAGCCGGATTGAAACGCGACTTCGCCGAACTCGTCATAGTCCTTTCTCTTTTCCGGATCGGACAACATCGCATACGCTTCCGAGACGGCCTTGAACCGGTCCTCAGCCTCCGTGTTGTCCGGATTCACATCCGGGTGGAGTTCACGGGCCAGCTTGCGATACGCCTTGCGAATCGTATCGGCATCGGCGTCTCGA
>JAJDAM010000355.1 GCA_029261905.1 Deltaproteobacteria bacterium | reverse complement strand
CTCCGCGAGGATCGGTCGAACCAGTTCGGTGATCAGCTGCTGGTGTCGAGGATGGGCCGCGTAGACCTTGAAATCGCTCGCATTGTCGAAATCAGCCACCACGGCGAAATCGAAGTTTCCATCCGAAATGCCCAGGTCGTCTCCGAACCGGTATCTGCGGATTTCGGGAAGGGCTGCGCCCAGCTCGGACAGTCCCTCGCGGAGCGACTGCTTTTTCGCTTCCGGCGTTTCGGCATTGAATCGAAACAGCACCACGTGTCGGACCACTGGACTCTCCTGGCGATTGAAGGCGCCGAACATAGCGCGACGTCGGCTTCGCCTGGCGGTAGCCCACTCGCTCCCGGGGCACCTATTCGCCGGACGGGATTGGCAAACTGGATGGGATCGGAGAGGCACGACGAGCCGTCATGCTTTATATATATTGCTGCCGATTCTACTGGGTGGAAGGACTTATCTGTGTCAGTGATCTTTCCAGGGATTGCGAAATCTCTGAATATACGTTTATTTTCAGCAGGTTACCTTTCTCTGGGGGCTTGGTGGCCGCAAACGGACATGCTCCGGGACTTCTGGCGTTTGTATCTGAACGACCAGGATGGAGCCAGTCTGAAGCTCGCGAAGGGCTCCTTCGAAATGCCCCAGGGGCTCGTGGCACTCGTTCCGCCCGGCATTGACTTCGAGCCCGTCGTGCAAGGCGAGGTCCAGCAACTCTTCGTTCATTTCGAGTTCGTCGGTTGGCCGGCGGAAGCGGCGCGCCAGGTCTTTCCGAGCCCGTTGGTTCTCGAACCGGACGACCTGCGCGACCAACTCGCCGTCGCGGTTCGCAAAGAATTCGCCGCCGGTCCACCTTCGCTCGATCCGATTCTCTCGAGCCTGGTGAAAGCGCTCATTCATCTGTCGATTGCGGCGGCCCTGTCGAACATTTCGGACGATCGAGCCGGACGTTTCCTGACCATCGCAGAAGGGCAGCAAGAGCTTCTCGCAGTGCTCCATTACATCGAAGAGCACCTCGATCAACATCTGAGCAATGCGCAGCTGGCCGAGATTGCGCGGACGAGCGAATCGCGGTTCATCCGACGTTTCCGGGACACAACAGGTCGCACGCCGGGCCGGTATGTGCAGGATCGCCGCCTGCGGCGAGCCGCCGATCTTCTGGTCTCCTCGGACCAGAGTATCGAAGAGATCGCACAGACCTGCGGGTTCGCGAACCGCTACCACTTTACCCGTGTCTTTTCTCAGAGAATGGATTGTCCCCCGGCCCGGTACCGAAGTGATCGGCCCTATGGCCCGGGCCAGTCATAGCGAGCGGTTGCAGACCCGGCGCCGTTGGGGCGCCGGTGCGCACTGCACCTCTGACCCGGACCGCGAATCTTCAGGGACGATCGCGAACCCCCTGCAGCTTGTGGTATCCCCTATGCTCCGCACATGGATCTGACAGCCTTCGACGAGGTGCTCACGACGACGCGATCCGTTCGGCGTCGGATCGACTTCGAGCGCAGCGTCGAACCGCAGGTCATCGAAGAGTGCATCCGGCTGGCCGTGCAGGCACCTACGGGGATTCAGCAAGAGAGTTGGCGGTTTCTGGCACTGAGCGAACCGGAACCCAAAATGGTGCTTGCGGAGCTGTATCGCAGTGCTCTCGGCACCCTGGTCGAGGCGAGAGGTGTCGATGTCCGGCCCGCACAGCGTGCACTCGCAGATCGATTGCACGAAATGCCGGTCCTGATTCTGGTGTGTAGCGAGGGAAGACCCCTTTCGGAATCGGTGGCGATGCAGGTGGCATTCTACGGCTCGGTTCTGCCGGCGGCGTGGTCGTTGATGTTGGCGCTGCGGTCGCGGGGGCTGGGTGCGACTTGGACGACCCTTCATCTGCTCCAGGAACGCGAAGCCGCAGCGGCCTTCGGGATCCCGGATGGAGTCACGCAGACGGTCCTGCTGCCGGTCGGCTACACGCGCGACGCCGTGCTGAAGCCGGCCAATCGGCGCCCACCCGCGGACGTGACGTTCTGGAATCGGTGGGGAAATCGGCGGGAGTCGGAACATGGAGTCGAAGCACCGTGACGTGCGGGTGGCGAACGTGAGAACCTGCATGGTGGTGTTGCTCAGCACCTGGCTGATCGCCGGACCCGTGGCGGGCAAAGACCTGTTCGACGTCGTCGAGATCGAGAGCCGAGGCCGGACGCTGGCAGCCGAGATTGCAGACCTCGATGGAGATGGGCTGAGCGACCTGGTGCAGTTCACATCGACCGGGCTGCCGCCGGACGACTCCCGCTCGATTCGTGTCTATCTCCAATCCGAATCCGGGGTGCCGACGGTACCAAGTTTCGAGACGCCGATCCCCGCTGGCGCGGCGGCATACGACCTGGGGGATGTGCTCGATCGTCCCGGTGTCGAGATCTTGTTTCTTCAACCGACGGGGCTCACGCTGCTGTCTCTGGCAGAGGGGACGGCGCACGCGGTCGATCTCGTCCTTCCGAATGCGATCAGCGTCGGGGCTGGCGAGGACGAGCGCGGCCTCGATCGGATCGCGATCGTGACACACGCATTCGGGTCGGAGCCCTGGCTGCAGGTACCGGGGCTGGGCGAGGTGTTCTTCCTGGGCCCCGACGGGAGCGTGCGCGCTCGGATCGACGTTGGCGGTCGCGCCAACTACTTCATTCAGCCGCCCGGCCCGGTCTTTGCGGAGAGCGATATCCAGCTGTATTTCGATGCTCCCCGCATCGCCACCGGAGATGTCGATGCCAACGGCAGCGTCGACATCGTCAGTGCGTCGCGGCACGAGCTGCGGGTCTTCCTGCAACGTGCCGACGGGAGTTTCGGACGCACTGCTGACCGCACGATTCCGTTGCGTCGGGTCAGCGAGAGCGATCACATCCGCGGTTCGGGCTCGGTTCGGACGATTGCTCGTGATATCGATGCGGACGGGTTGCTCGACCTGCTGATTTCGGAGACGCGCGGCGGGATTACGGATTCCAGCGCCGTGAGTTCGATTTACCTGAACCGTGCAGGGATTTGGAATCTCGACAAGCCAGATGCCACGTACCCATCGAAAGACGCGGTCTCCACCGACCTGCTGATCGATCTCGATAGTGACAGGAAGCTGGAGCTGGTCCGCTACGTCGTGCCGATCAACGTATTGGAACTCGTCGAGGTTTTCGTGACGCGGGCGGTCGATGCCCACATGTCGATCTACAGCGCAAAGAGTGGGCCGGCTGACCTCGAAGATTCGGTCTACGAGCGCAAGCTGGATGTCCCGCTCGATTTCGAGACATCGCGGCCGAAAGGCTTCATTCCGACCTTGAACTTCGACCTGAACGGAGATGGGCTGCGAGACTACCTGGCGTCCAGCGACGGCTCGGAAATCGACGTCTTTCTCGCTACCGCCGAACTCGAGTTTCCGAAACGGAGTGGTCACCAGACGATCCCGTCCGAAGGCGCCGTGAACGGCGGAGACCTCGACAACGACGGTCTCACCGATCTGGTGATCTTCAACTCGAGGCGCTACCACCAATCGGTGTATCTTGCGATCAATCAGGGTGTGCTACCCGGCACGCGGCATCGAGGGTCCCTCCTCCCGCAGCGCTAACGCCTTCAGCGAGCCCTCAGCTCGAGATCCTTCAGCACCTTCAGCACCTTCAGTACTCCAGCCCTCAGGCTCCGAGTTTGCGCGCGAATGCCATCGCCCGACGTGCCAAGGGTCGGATGCTCTTGATCATTTCCTTCGCGTGATCGCTGGCCGCGGTGCCGTCGCGCACCCGACCTGCGATGCCCTGCAGGATCGCTGTAGTCCGAAACAGGTTGTAGGCGAGATAGAAGTCGAGGTCTTCGATGGGGGGCCGGCCGGTTCGGGCGCAGTACGCAGCGACGTACTCGGCCTCGGTGGGAATTCCGAGCTCGTGCAACCGCTGGTCATCCAGGCCTTCGAAATTTCCACCCGGCGATCGCCGCTGCGAGAGCTGGTAGGTGAGGTCTCCCAGCGGGTTTCCCAACGTACACAGCTCCCAGTCGAGAACGGCGATGATTCGCGGTTCGGTTGGATGCGCGATCATGTTGTCCAGCTTGTAGTCACCGTGAACGATCGAAACCGATTCATCGTCTGGGATGTTCTCGGGCAACCACTCCATCAGGCGGTCCATCTCGGGGATGGACTCGGTCTCCGAGGCTACGTACTGCTTCGACCAGCGACCGATTTGACGCGCGAAGTAGTTCCCGGCGCGCCCGAAGTCCTCCAACCCCAGCGCGACGAAGTCGATCGTGTGGAGCCGGGCCAGCACCTCGTTCATCGAGTCGTAGATTTCGCGCCGTTGCCCCGGGTCGATACCGGGCAGTAGCGAGTCCCACATCACGCGGCCTTCGACACACTCCATGATGTAGAACGCGGTGCCGGTAATCGACTCGTCCAAACACAGCACGTGTGCTTTGGGGACCGGGAAGTCGACCGTGTTCAGAGCACTGATGATCCGGTACTCGCGGTCGACCGCATGGGCGGACGGCAGCAAGATGCCCGGCGGCTTGCGTCGCATGACGAGCGCGCCACTCGGACTCGTGAGCCGGTAGGTGGGGTTGGATTGGCCACCCTTGAATTCTCGGACTTCGAGCGGGCCCCGAAAACCGGAGATGTGTGCTTCCAGATATTCTTCGAGACGGTGGTGATCGAATCGGTGCTTTTCGCCGACCTGCTGGGTTCCGCTGAATCGTTGTTGCAGGTCGATCGAATGTTGCAGGTCGATCGAATCGGGCGCCATCTGTCGATCCTCGCTTCTGGCTTTCTAGGTGCGGGCCGATCGGGTTCTCGCGACGGTTCAAGGATTCCGCGGTGATTCAATCAGATCCCTGCGCTCGGGCGCAATGGTTCAGCCGGTCGACCCGGCGTGACCAAGCGGATTTCAGGTTCTCGGCTATTGAAAGCGATCTGTACGAGCCCGAATTGCGGTGTAGACTGGTCGTGCGATGGCCGCCGCACGGCCATTTTCGCGTGACCGGGTGACCCGAGTATTCGGGACGCTCCTGCTCTGCGACAGCAGAGGGGCCATGGACACCTTTCGCGTCACCTACCATCTGGATGTCGAAGCGGGAAACGAATCTTCCCGCGCCGAGGAGGTTGCCGCCGAGCAGACGGTAGAGGTTCCGCGTTCGGCGATTCGGGACGCTTTCGTTGCAGAAGAGATTCTGGGCGTCGTCGAAGAGATCGTCGAAGCTCCCGAAGAAGGCGGTTTCCTGGCGCGGGTTGCGTATTCGGTAGAGACCACGGCACTCGACCCCGCTCAGTTCATCAATGTCGTGTTCGGCAACTCGTCGTTGCATGCCGACACGCGGTGCCTGGACATCGAATTGCCGCCGTCGTTATTGGCGGCATTGGAAGGCCCGAAGTTCGGAATTTCCGGTGTCCGGAAGGCAGTCGGGGTGTACGGTCGGCCGCTGACGTGCACTGCGATCAAACCGATGGGACTGTCGACCGAAGCACTGACGGACCTGTTGCGCGTATTTGCTCGCGCGGGGATCGACGTGATCAAGGACGACCACGGATTGGCGGATCATCGTTTCGCTCCGTTCGAGGCGCGTGTTACCTCCTGCCTGGCCGCAATCGAGCAGGTCGCCGACGAGACCGGTCACCACGCGACCTATGTTCCGAACCTGATCGGCACGCCGAAGACTGTCTTTCGACAGCTCGCGTTCGCGCAAGAGCAGGGCGTCCGGGCCGTGATGGTTTCACCGATGTTGATTGGGCTCCCGACCTTCTGGGAGCTGTGTCACGAGCATGCGTCGGTTCCAGTGCTGGCCCATCCAGCATTCGGCGGTGCGCAGCGGATTGCGCCGCAGGCCTTGTTCGGGAAGATTTTTCGGCTCTATGGAGCCGACGCGGTGATCTTCGTGAACTTCGGAAGTCGCTTCAGTCCCAGTGAGCGGTCCTGCAGGGCGCTCGCGGACGGTCTCGTCGCTCCCTGGTCGGGGCTGCAGGCCTCGCTACCGGTGCCCGCTGGTGGGATCGCGGTCGAAAGCGTCGGAAGCGTGCTCGATTTCTACGGTCCCGACACGATGATGTTGATCGGCGGGAACCTTCAGGTGGATCCAACGCTGATCCCGCAGCGAACGCGCGAGTTCGTCGAAGCGGTTCGCGATCACTTCGACGATTGAGTCGACGTCGTCTCATCCGAATCGGTGTGCGCAGCAGCGGGTTTCATGAATAGTGCGGGCTAGAACAGATCGAGTTGGTGAGGCTGGCCCAGGACCTCGTCGAAGTCGCGGCCGATGTGCACCAGGATGGATTCGGCGACCGGTCGCAGAACGCGACCGACGTAGTGCGGGCGATCGATACCGCTCGGAAGGTCACGGCCCACGAATACGGGCTCGGGACCGGTCCGTGTGATCACATACCGGACGATGGGTCCGATCTTGCCTCCCGCTTTCCTTGCTGCCTGGATGTGCGGTGGGATCGATGCCGTGTATCGATCGAGTGAGCCTTTTCGCACGCGCTTTGCGTAGACGAGTTCCGAATCGAATGCGCCCGCACGGGTCTGCTCGACGAGTTCGGTCACGAAGGGAACCACCGGTCGATCCTGAAACAGGCGCTCCAGCATTCCGCGCTGCAAGCGTTGCGCGATCGCAGGCCAGTCCCGTCTCACGCTCTCGAGCCCTACGATTTCGAGCTTGCCGCCGGTCCAACCCGCATACCGTTTCTTGCTTCCCGACGACCCGCCTCGAACGGTCGGTAGAAAGAGTCGATCATAAACGCGCTCCAGTTCGAGCAGCAGCTTCGACTCGACGTCGTATTCCCGGGCGATTCGATCGGCAATTCGCTGTCCGACTCGCTCCCGCAGATTCGATGCCTCTTCGAAAGCATCTGCACCCGGAGCTTCGGTACGTAGCTGTACGAATACCGAATCGGTGTCGCCGTACAGCACTTCGACACCCTCACACTCGAACTCGTCACGCGTCCAGTGCAACGTCTGTTGGCCGAACCCGGTAATCGCATTGGCAACGGCCGGGTCGAAGAATCGGCACCCCGCGGCGCCCAACACGCCGAACATCGCGTTCATCATGATCTTGATGGCCTGGTCCGCGTTGCGGTCGCCCCGTTGCTTGGCGGCGTCGCGCCGCCCGAGGAAGCGCTCGATGACGGCGGGCAGGATCGCATCGCCACGAGAAAACCGCGCTCCGTTCGGCGCTTCGATCGCATCGGCCTCGTGCTGGCGGGCGTGAGCGACCGGATCGAGATTGAAGGTGCGAATCAAGCTCGGATAGAGACTCTTGAAGTCGAACACCGCAACGTTCCGCGATAATCCGGGACGCGGTTCCAGCAGCGCGCCCCCTCGCACCATTGCGACCTTCTGTGCTGCATTCACACTGGGAGCGACGATGTGTCGGCGCCGCAGTTCGGGGAGATACAACAGATCGAAAGACGCGATGCTGGCGCCGACGCGATCGAGTTGCATGCCGGAGAGCACGCTTCGTTCGACGGCCAGCTCCAGCAATCCCTCGTGTTCGAGGATGTCGAGCACGAGTCTTGCGTCTTCGAGGTTGTAACGAACCAGCGCTTCCGGTTCCTCGCGATAGAGTCGGCTGATTTCAGCCGCGGTGTCCGGTGCCTCTGCGTCGATCAGCTTGCCTCGACCGAGAATCGATCGGGCGGCCGTCTCGAGCCGGTAGTCTTCCAGTCGGATCGCTTCTCGCACCAACGGGATGCCGTCGAGCACCATACGTCCATCGATGACTGCTCGAGACTGTCGGGTGAAACTGCTGTCCTGCGCGAAATGCACGCCACCCGGCGTACGACCGAGCTGGCAGCCTACGCCGAGTGCGCTGCAACGCTTCGTCCAGGTTCGCAGATCGAAGTCGACGACGTTCCATCCCGTTACGATGTCCGGGTCGATCTCCCGGATTCGCTCGTTGACCGCGGCCAGCATGCGCCGTTCGTCCGCGTAGACGATTGCACCCGCGACCGGGGCCGCGTAAACGAGGTGGACTTCATTCGTGCCGTCGTCGGTCGCGAGCGCCGCCGAAAAAATCTCGCTCGCCGTAGGGGTCGTTTCGAGATCGATCGACAACGCGCGCAATCGGGGCCGCGACGATGGTCGAAAAGAGGCGGCTCGCAGTGTCGGGTTGTAGAACCGAACGAGTCCATTGGCCTCTTCCGCCTTCCCTTCGATTTCGACACTTGCCTTGATCTGGTGGTCGATCAGGAAGCGATACTGGAAGCGGATATCCGACTCGAAGGCTTCGATCCCGGCGCGCTCGAGCCGTTGTCGCAACGGTGGGATGTCGGCTGGAAGGGGTACGGTGAGTTTTACGACCGGTGCACCCGCAAAGTCGCGCAGCTCGGTGTCGGTGATCTCTACGTCCGGTATCGATAGCGACCCGATGTCAGTCGTTCGCGCGAACAGGTACGGGCGGAAACGATCCTCTTCGACGAGAAAAGGGCGTCCGTCTTCGAGACGGCCATACAGTTGGATGACCGATCGTTGCCGACGGGTCTTGTAGGTGGGTTGGAGTATGAATCCCTGGGCCAGCATGACCTCGTTCACTCGGTCAAGAAAGCCACCGACCCAGCGGAGTCCCGAACATCACGCGAATCAATTTCTGTATACCGCGGTCTTTCTTGAAGGTGTAGGGGTAGCTCTGTGCCGTCTGCTTGCCGCCGAAGCGATCC
>JAJDAM010000354.1 GCA_029261905.1 Deltaproteobacteria bacterium | reverse complement strand
GCGAAGCTCCACTTCGAGCTCGCCGTGACCGATGACCTCGCAGCGATACTCGCGACCGCTCCTTGCCAACTGCGCGCATGCCTGAAGCAGCACCGGGACGCCCTTTTTTTCGACCAAACGACCCACCGACAAGACCAACGGAGGTCGCTCGACCGGTTCGCGATAGGGATAGGTCTCGAGATCCAGGCCGTTGTAGATGCGCGTCAGCTTCGACTTGTGCTCGGGGTAGCTCGCTTCGAGGTGATCCACGTTGAAATCCGAAACCGTGACGACCCGACTGGCGTCGGCAATCTTGCGACCGAGGTCCTCCGGGTCGACGCTTTCATGGAAGATATCCTTCGCGTGGGCTGTGAAGGTGTAGGGCACGCCGGTGAAGCCACTGACGAATCGCGCAACCGTCGTAGAGATGGTTCCGAAGTGAGCGTGCAGATGATCGATGTTTCTTTCGCGCATCAGCTCCGCGAGCAGCATCGCCTGGTTGACGGTGGATGCGTCTTCGCGAAGCAACTCTACGAGATCGACGCCGGAAAATTTCTCCTTGGCGGCTGCCAGGTCTCCCCAGAACACGCCGGCACTCGCGGGTCGCCTCGGGATGTAGGTTACAGGCGCGCGGACCCGGGCGATGCTCGATTGAAAATGAGTGTCGCTGGGAGCTCGCAGCGCGAAGATCTCGACCTCGAGCCCGGCGGCTTCGTGGGCCAGGATCTCGTTGACGATGAAGGTCTCCGAGTAACGCGGATAACGCTTGAGGACGTATCCGACCTTCACGGCTGAGCGGAGAGCATCAGCTCGCTTCCGGCGCATCGCGCATCAGGGCAACCGCCAACCCGGCCGCATACTCGAGCGGAATCTCCTCGAGCATCAGCGCAACCAGCGACTGCAATGGAATGGGATCACGTGTCGACAAGAAGGTCGTCCCATTGGCATCTCGCACAGACAACTTTCCCGACCGGGAGCGGACACGAGCCGCTACGCCACCACTCGCGTCGAGCAGCTTGTAGCCGTAATCGCGGCGCTTTATTTCATACAGTGAGCGACCGTCACCATCGGTGAGTTTCATGTCCCCGTCCGGCTCGTAGCTCAATTCGAACAGCGTCGAGCCGGAGGTTGTCAGAACGCGGTACGTCCCGGCTTCGACCGTCACGACCCGACCGCGATCCCGACCACTGCCGTCAGCGATCGTAACTCCAGCGGGTTCCCAGCGTAGACTCGCGAGTCGTTTGTTGTGTCCATCCTCGACTACGACGACATCCCCATTCGTCACGAGCACGAAGGCGCGATCGCCACCCGGGCCGTCCAGAACGAAACTACTCCGCTTCGACGGTGTATCGCCCGGCTTGCCCGCGCAGCAAAGTGAGCACGCGGCCAACGCGAATACTGCGATGATGATGGTGATCCGATGGTCTCGACTCTTCACTGTTGCTCCGGCTTCGACGCTCGAACACCCACGCGAGCGCACGCTCGCTCGCGCTATAGTCGCGACCCAAAGCGACATCAGCAACAGGCCACAATATGAAACTAGCGCACGCGTGCTCGAGCATCGTGGCACTCCTCCTGGGTGCCACCCTGGCATGCTCGAAACCCGAGCCTGCACCAAACGTGTTGATCCTGCTGATCGATGCACTGCGCGCCGATCACCTCGGCTGTTATGGGTACGAAAGGGACACCTCGCCTCACATCGATGCCCTGGCCGCCGAGGGACTGCGCTTCGAGAAAGCGTACGCACAGTCGCCGTGGACAAAGCCGTCGATTCCGAGCCTGTTCACATCGCTCTATCCGATCCAGCACGGTGTGTACGAAGGGGAGACCCACGGGGTCGGCGATGCTCTCGAATCCGATGTGCTCCCGGGGCGCTTCACCACCCTCGCGGAGGCGTTTGGGCAGGCGGGCTACCGAACGGCCGGCTTCGTGCACAACGCGCACCTTCAAGCCCAGCTCGGTTTTGCGCAGGGCTTCGACGTCTACGAACAGTCGAGCATGGCGGCGCCCGAAATCAATCAGCGCTTTCTCGAATTCGCCGCGCTAGACCGCGACCGCCCGTTTTTCGCCTACCTTCACTACCTCGACGTTCACTGGCCCTTTCAACCCGAGGAACCCTTCCGGAGCCGCTTCGGACCCGTTGGCGACAAGAGCCTCTTCTCGCGCGAGAGCTGGCACGGCCTGCGCAAGGCGATCAACAACAAGACAGTCGAGTTGAGCGAGCAGGATCTTCACGAGCTACGAGCGCGACACGACGCGGGCATCGCACAGCTCGACGCGGAGATAGGGAAGCTGCTCGCCGAACTTCGACAACGCGGCTGGTATGACCGGACGGTCATTCTGCTCACTTCCGATCACGGTGAAGAGCTGCTCGACCACGGAGAAGTCGGGCACGGTGGCACGCTGTTTCGCGAAGTGATCGACATCCCGTTCATCATGCGAATACCGGGCTTGGCAGCGGCCATCGCGACGAAGCCCGCTCGACTGCTCGATGCGTTTCCGACGCTCCTCGACGCCGCGGGACTCGAAATTCCACCGGGTCTGGAGGGCCTCAGCCTGCTCGCATCTGGCGAGGACGAAGTCGAGATCGTTGCCGAAACGCGCCATCGCCGCAGATATCGAGTGTCCGTTCGGGATGGCAGCTGGAAGCTCATTCGCAGCTATCGCGACCCTGGGCCGAGCCTGCGTCGCCCCACAAAGGGACGCTTCGGATTGGCTCCCGGGCTGCGTGTCAAAATCAAAGGCAGCTTCGACCAGCAGGGGACGCTGCACGCCGAGAAGGTGACAGCCAAGGATTCGTCCGACGACGATCTCGAGATCAGTGGTCCGATCTCTCAGATCGACGAGCGGGCCGAGACCTTCGAGGTCGAAGGCTTGCAGGTCGACGCAGAAGACCTGCTCGACGCGAATGGATCGAAGCTGCTGCCGACGTTGACGCTTGGCGAGTGGATCAAAGTCGAGGGCGACCCGGTTCCCGGTAGAAGGCTCGAAGCAGACAAGCTCGTCCGCCTTCGCGAGGACGATCGCAGTATCGAACTCGAGGGAATCGTCCAGTTCGCAGAGTCCCTGCCTGACGATGCCTTGCTGCTGCGAATCGGCGACTCGCCTGTCCGTGTCACTCGGAAAACGCGAATCAAGGGTTTGAAAACGACTTCGGCGCAAGCGAACGAGTTCGAAGAGCGCGCGAACCCGTTCGCGCCCGATCGGCTGCTCGAGCCCGAGGGCCTGGAGGTAGAGCACCAGCTCTACGACCTCGCCAGCGATCCGCGCGAACTCGTCGACCTGGCTTCCGAGCGATCGGAACGCGTGCAAGAGATTGGCAAGAAGCTCGATGGCTGGCTGGCACGCGCCGCCTCAGAAACGGACCCGGCACCTGTCGAGCGTCGCGAGATCGACGAACAAACGATCGATCAACTTCGAGAGCTCGGCTACCTGGAGTGAGCACCGGGCTTCGCAACAGAGACGGGCCTTCGGGCCAGATCGAGTCGCTGCTCGCATAGATCCAGGATGGCTTCGGTCGCTTCTCGCCTCTCTGGGATTCGGGTACTGATATAGATGTGTCGCACCAATGTGAGGGTCTCGTAGGCTTGAACCGAACTGCGAAGCCGCGGGCCCGAGAGCTCCAGGAAGCGCTCACGAAAGGCCTGTTCCTGCGACAGCAGACCGCGCGGATCACCGAAGTGGCGCAGGCTCTGCTCGGTCAGATGGGCGATGAAGTTTCCCGCATCCAGCGCACGATCGCCCGCGCAGTAGAGATCGAGATCGACGAGAAAGATGCGCGGGCCACTCACCACCAACTGATCCGCGTAGAAGTCGCGATGTATACCTGCCGGGGGCAAGGATTCAATACCGCCGGCGAGCGTGTTGCTGGCATCGCGAACCCGCTCGAGCCGAGCCTGCCACTGCGGCCGAGCCGCGGACGCCGCGTCGAGTGCTTCCCCGAGGATCCGGAGTTCGTCGGCCAGTTCGTGTGGGCTGCGACGCGAAGGCACGCCTGAGCCGTGTAACTTGTGCAGCGTATCTGCGATTCGCGACGCGAGTTGCACACCTCCCTCGGCTTCGAGCAGGGCCGTCGCCGGCTTCCCTTCGACGCGACGCTGAAGCCAGATTCGAAGTAGGGGCAGCGCTCCCAGCGGCTCGGGGACCCCGATCCCGTCGCTGCTTCGATCGTCCCAGCCGTTGCACCAGAGCGATTCGACGACTTGCAGTGTGCCTGTGTCCACTCCACGCGCGCGCAGCTTACCGAGCAAGCGAACGCGCTCACTCGTACCGTCTGGTCGCGTCAGCTCCACTTGGTACTCGATCAGGCAGCGACGCCCGGGTTTGTGCCGCACGACGCGAAGCCGTGTCAAAACGAGACAGTTGCCTTTGCCGAACTTCGAGGCCAACAATTCCTCGAGCAACGGGGCCGCCCGCTCGGGATCCGTCGCCACGTCGAATCCCGGCATGTCATCACTCGCGGGAGCGGCCTGTCCACTCGGCACTGCGACTCGAACGGGCGGCGACGGCTCGGCGTGAAGCTGCAACTCTGCTGCATCCATCAGCTCCTCGACACGCTCGGGCCAGTCCGGCTCCCGGTAGCGAAAAGGCTCGCTGCAAAGCCGCAACAATGCAGCGGCCGTATGGGCCGATACGCCCGAGGCGCTCGCCCCGGTCGTGCGCTGGTAGCCCTCGAGAAGCCCGGCGGCCGCTTCGCTTGCGTGAGAGCGGCAGACCAAGCCGCAAGCCACGTCGCGCTCCAGATGCCCGAGAAAGTTTCCCAAGTCCGCCGACGGGTCGCCTTGCGTCGCTCGATCGAGATCGAGCAGTACTACCTGGTCGTCGCTGAGAAGGACCTGGCCTGCATAGAAGTCGCCGTGCAGGGTCCCTCGCGTTGCGGGCCGATCCGCCAACGCAGCGGCAACGCGATCGACCACCGCTCTCAACCGATCCGACAATTGGGGACACAGGAAAGAAACGAGTTTCACGATCTCCCACAGCCTCGAGGCCTCCTGCTCGACGCGCAAGCGCGGCAACGAGCCGACCCACTGACCGTGGAGTTCGGCCAACGCCGTACCCACCCGCTCGAACGCGTCGAAGCGCGCGTCGACGTGCGACAATTCGCCGCCGAGGGGTCGTCCCTCCACCCATTCGATCGCCAGCACGTGCCTGCGCTTCCAAGCGCCAAGACGTCGCGCCAACCGCAACGTACTTCTCGACTCGAGCTTCTTGGAGGCAACGCTCGAACTCACGAATTGGTCGGGCGCGTAGAAGCGCAGTGCAGCCATTGACCCATCCGGTGAGGTCAAGCGCCCCACGAAGCGTCGCTCGGGCTTGTAGCGCAAGAGTTGGACGCTACCGCCCCACAACTCCGGGTGATCTGCCGCCACCTTCTTCAGCATTTTTTCGAGTGCAGTCGGATCGGCGATCCGGTTCAGCACCTCCAGCCTCGCATCGTACGGAAACACGAACACGGCGAGATCCGGATCGGTCAGCACGAGCTGCGCGGGTCCCAGTACGCTGCTTGCACCCCGCGATACGCGCGGCTTCGTGACCTTCGCCCCCGACGTGTGCGCATAGGTCTTCGCGTAGATTGGGAGCGTGCCCTGCTCCCAATCCAGCTGATAGGCCGACAGGCAGTTCGTTTGCGGTTTGTAGCGGGTGTAGGTCGGGCGAAGACGTTCGAGCGCCACGTCGGGAAGCGCTTCGCGCAGCTTCGACAACAGATCCGCGGGATCGAACAGAGTGGCGAGGCCGGGAAGCTGCGAATCGCGCAGCGCGAGCTCGCGGTCAGCCGGAGACAGCATCGTGGTTCGCCGATACTTCGCTTTCCTGCATTCGATAGAGCGACGCATAGCGTCCGCGCTGCTCCATCAGCGCGCTGTGTGTCCCGTGCTCGACGATCCGACCCGCCTCCAGAAAGAGGATCGTGTCGCAGTCGACGGCTAGTGCCAGCTCGTGCGTGATCGTCAGTACGGTCCGGCCGCTCGCCACGCGATCCAGCGCATCCAACAACACGCGCTTGTTCTCTTCGTCGAGACCGGTGGTGACTTCGTCGAGGATCAGGATCGGTGCCGGGCGAATTGCTGCACGGGCGAACGAGATTCGTTGCCGCTGGCCTCTGGATAGCGTCACGCCCTTCTCGCCGACGATCGTGTCATATCCATCCGGCAGCGTACGAATGAAATCATCGGCGCCCACCGCTCGGGCGGCTGCTTCCACCTCGGCCGGTCCCGAATCCGGAGAGCCATACGCGATGTTGTCGCGCACGTTGCCGGCAAACAGCAGCGTGTCCTGTAGTACCACGCTCATCTGCGATCTCACCGAAGCCAGTGTGAGTTCGCGCAGGTCCGTTCCATCCAGCAGGATGCTTCCGCTGCCCGGGTCGTGCAGACGCAGGCACAGGCTCACCAGCGTCGACTTCCCACTTCCCGATGGGCCGACGACCGCCACCCTCTGGCCGCGACGAAGCTCGAAGGAAACGTCTCGAAGTGCAGGATGTCCCGCTTCGTACTCGAACCCCACGGATTTGAAACTCAGCGAGGTCTCGAAGTCAGGCGCCTCCACCGCATCCTCGCGATCGGCGACCTCGGGTGATTCTTCCAACACCTGCAGTACCCGCTCGCCTGCCGCGCTCGCCTTCGCGATGCGCGCCGTGTACTTCGCGAAGTTGCGCACCGGTCGGAAGGCCGCGCGCAGATAGGAGAGAAAGACCAGCAGCTCGCCAGCGCTGAGTTCCGCTTTCAATACGAGGTGCGCGCCGAACCACAGCACCAGGGCTTGCGCCACCGCGTTCAGTACGTCCGTCGTGCGTTCGAGCTGAGCAGACAGACGTTTGCCCTTCACGCCTTCTTTCAGACTTCGCTGGCTCTCTCCCTCGAAGCTCTCCGAGAAGGCATCGTCGAGCGCCAACGCCTGCACCGTTTCGATCGCGGCCAGCGATTCGGCAGCGGTGCTGGCCATCTGGCCTTCGGTCCTACGCTGCTTTTTTGCAACATCGCTAATCCGTCGGCTCAGTCGCGTGGTCGACAGCCAGAACATCGGCACCGTGGTCAAGGCAACCAATGCCAGTTGCCAATGCATGAACGCCATCATGGTGAGCATGCCCACCAGAATCAGCAGGTTGCCCAACAGCGGCAGCATCGCGGTCACCACGACCTCACGGACCATTCCCACGTCGCCGATGACACGAAGGGTCAAGTCGCCACCTCGCGCCTTGTCGTGGTACGACAACGACAGGCGCTGCAGGTGTCGATACAGTTCTCCCCGCACTTCAGTGAGCAGTCGGTTGCCAATCAGAGCAAACCCGACGGCGCTGAGGTAGCGGGCGAGAGCGCGCAATCCGGTGGTGACCACCACTGCGAAAGCAGCGAGCGTGATGAGAGTGGTGGGCGAAAAGGCATCGATGTTCAGAGTGGGGCCCTGACCAGGCGAGGAGGGGGGCGCAATGACCCAGTCTACGACCAGGCTCAGTGGCCACGGCTCGAGCAGACGTAGCAACACCTCTGCCAGCAGCACGGCGAAAGACGTTCCCATCAGCCGCCTTTGCTTTCGCAGCTTCGGCCAGAAGTGGCGATAGAATCTCCCCAACAAGGGAAGGCTCTGTTGAAGGTTTTTGGGACGCGCCACGCTTTTGCTCCTCGCCGACTCTGGCGACATGAAAGAAGTATAGGTTTTCCCATGGCTGCGAAGCGCCGAACCGCATGAGTCTCCGTCTCCGCCTGATCCTGGCCTTCCTGGCCGTCGCATCGCTGCTACTGCTGGTAGGGGTGAGTTCGTTTGTCATCCAACGAAGCATCGAAACTCAAGTCGCCAGTCTGCGCTCGGTCGGGGGAATCGACCTGCGTAACGTCGACATCGAGAAGGTCGGACTCGAAATCGAGGGCTACTGGGATCGCAGTGGCAGCTTCGTATCGAATGATGTCGAGGTGTTGGGCGGCACGCGGCGACCCAAACTACGCGGAGCGATTCAGACCATCGACCCCAATCGCCAGACTGTGATGATCTTCGGAACGCCGATCCAGATACTCCCGGACACGGATTTCGTCGATTCGCCGGCGGGAAGCGGTCTCGAATCCTTGAAGCCAGGTCAGCGGGTCGAGATCACATGCCGTGTTCGTGACTCGGTGTGGGACGCTCGAAGAGTCCAAATCCGAGGCGTCAAGGCAAGCGACAAAATCAAGGGGTCCGCTACCAGCGCAGAGATCGACGGTCACCCGCCAGAGAGCCTCGAGATCCACGGCCTGCGTGTTTCGCTTGCTGCCGCAGCAGGCGACAACGCCGACAGCGCCATGCGCCGTATCGAGTACGCGACGCAGATGGCTTTGGCACTCCACGAATCACGGGCGGCTGCCCACGATCTCGTCGGACGGCCCACGGCCAAGCTCGGCGAAGTGGACGAGACCGGGGGCGACCCACCTGCGATGCACTCCGATGCTGAACGGCTGTTACAAGCTGGTCACGACTTTCAGCGCTACCTGCAGCAGTCCTACTCCGGTGGTGAGTCGCCGGCGACTCTGGCTTCGGACATGACTTCGGACAATGTCTGGTCGCGTTGGTTGCGGCCGCTCGAGCAACGGCAGCCGGTATTGAGTGACCACGTCGAAACGCTGCTTCGACTCGCGGTCTCAGACTCGGCCGAAGCGCGGAAATTCCTGGATCGCGTCTTCGACCCCTTCATATCGGACGAGCTTCACCCCCTCGTCGCCGCCTATCTCAGCGAGGCCGAAGAGAGCCTGGGCGACGAGCTGCGATCGATTTCCTCGCGCATCGAGACCACGACCGGC
>JAJDAM010000353.1 GCA_029261905.1 Deltaproteobacteria bacterium | reverse complement strand
GAATCGAAGTATGCATCGAGCGCGCCCGAGCAGTTGGTCTCAAGCTCGCAATCGCGTCGAGTTCAACGATCGACTGGGTGGGGCCACACGTCGAGCGCCTCGGCCTGCTGTCATCGTTCGACACGATTGCGACGCGCGATGACGTCGAGAATGCAAAGCCAGCACCCGATCTCTATCTGCTCGCCGCCGAACGACTCGGTGTAGCGCCCGGCAATGCCATCGCATTCGAAGACTCACCGGCAGGAGTCTCGGCCGCGAAAGCAGCCGGCCTCTATTGCGTCGCCGTGCCCGGCCCGATGACCCGCTCGCTCTCGTTCGAACACGCGGACGACACAGTCACATCGCTGGCCGACCGGCCACTCGACGATTGGATCGAATCGGCCGAGACCGAGGATCCCGCCTGAAGTACACCCGACTCACTTTCGATCCAGATCCGCTGGATCCATCACGTAGTGATTCCGATTCATTTCCGGCAGGAACTTGGCGAAACGCATTCCGATCTTCTCGAGCACGCGAATCGACGCCGCGTTACCTGGCTGCGCGAACGACACCAACCGATTCAGATTCAGTGCCTCGAAAGCGAATCGCACGGCCGTGCTCGCGATCTCCGTTGCATACCCCCGACCCCAATGTTCTGGGCCCAGGAAATATGCGATTTCGACCCCCCAACCGGGGTCAAAGGTATCGATCAACAAACCGCCGTATCCGACCAACGACCGGTCTCGAGTCCGAGCGATCCAGGGGGCTGCACCGAAGACCGCACGCAGCGCTTCGGCCGACTCGTAACGCTCGGCTGCCTCGCTACGCAACGATGGAGAGAACGTGAACTCTCCCACTCGAGGGTCAGAATGAATCTCGAACAGTGAATCGAGATCCTCGGCACAGTAAGGCGACAGAACCAGCCGTGCGGTTTCGATTCTCACCGTCATGCCGCCCCCGACACGCGATTGCTGGGGCTGATCAGTAGCTGATTGCTGGCGTGACCTGCGCGGAGCCAGTCACCGAACGTCCGCTAGGGCTTCTTCCAACAATACAGACGCATCGGCGGGACGTTCAGCAGCTCTATGTCTACCTTCGGTCTTCCGATGATCTGTTTGCCGAGGACCGACACGCGATCGCGAAACTGGTAGGCGACGAAGCGTCCGCCCGGCGCGAGGGAAGACCACACTTCTTCGATGATTTTTCGGCCCAGCTCGGTCGGCATCGTCGAAAACGGAATCCCCGACAACACCACATCGGGCGCCTCCATCCCGTGCCGCTCGAGCGCGCCCCGAATATCGGCGGCGCTACCGTGCTCGACGGAGAGTCGCGGATCCGGAAGTCGGGCCAGCAGCGAGGCAAATTGAGCACTCAACTCGATGGCCAGGATTCGCGACGAAGCGGGCAGCGCCCTCAGAACCGCGCGAGTCGTACCGCCCGTTCCGGGACCCAACTCGACGACGTTCTTCGCCTCGGTCAGCTGCGCGGTAGATACGATCTTCCGTTCGAGAAAACGGGAACTCGGGATGACCGATCCAACCAGGCCAGGCCGCCTGATGAATTCGTTGAGGAACGTGAGCCGTTTATCGGGTTGGGGTCTGAAGCGTTGGAGGTTGGGCATGGCGGGAACCATAGCCACGATCTTGCCCGCCTACCCGATTCCAACACGTCAATAAATGTGTCGGTTCGTCACGGAAGTCCGAACCAGATCAGCACCAGTGCACCAGCGGGCCACGTGTAATACGCGAAGTAGTGGAACCCACTCGATTTCAGCAGGCGTACGAAGAGCCAGATCGCCGCGACACCGGAAACGAGCGCTGCAACGAATCCGAACGCGATCGGAGCGATCATTTCAGGTACAACTGCGCCGAATTCAGGAATCATCCGGACCGCAGCGCCCGTGATCGCAATCGTGCTCATCAGAAACGAAAACTCGGCGGCCACCAAAGGCGACACACCCAGCGCGAGAGCAGCCGCGACCGTGGCCCCACTGCGCGAGATCCCCGGAGCGATCGCGATCGATTGAGCGCATCCGATCAGCAGGGCTGCTGTCCAGGTCGGCGACGGCTGCCGGGCGGTGCCGGCGGTCCACCGCGTGGACCAGAGAATCGCTCCGGTAGTCAGCAATCCGATCCCCGCGACCGACGGGGATTCGAACTGCGCGTCGAGGAAGTCGCCGGCAATCAACACGAGAACGACTGCGGGCACCGTCGCGACCACGAGCTTTCCGACGTATTCCAGGTCAGCGCGATTCCGCTTCAGCACGCCGCGAATCAAAGCAGCCACCCGAGATCGATAGAAGATCAACACCGACGCGAGCGTCGCCACATGCACTGAGATTTCGAACAGGATTCCCTCCTGCTCGACTCGCATCAGCGATTGCACGATCACGAGATGTCCAGAACTCGAGACCGGCAAAAATTCGGTGAGACCCTGGACGACTCCCAACACGAAGCCTTCGAGTGCGTTCAAAACCTCTCCTCGAGCCGGCCTCGAACCACCTACTGCCCGCCCGCAACGACTGCGCCGGAACTCTCGAGGCGCGCGGCCAGCCTGCGGGCGCTCAAACGCTCGCGAAAACGCTCGATCGTCAGGTAGGTCGCAGGGACGATGAAGAACGTCAGCAACGTCGAAAAGAACATCCCTCCAACCACTGCGATGCCCAGCGGCGCTCGCGAATCGCCTCCGGCCCCGCTGCCGACGGCAATCGGCAGAATTCCAACCATCGTCGCCAGCGCGGTCATCAAGATCGGGCGAAACCTCGTCTGCGCCGCCTGGAGAATCGACTGATGCAGTTCGCCGCCGCGCTCGCGCAACTGATTGGCAAATTCGACGATCAGAATCGAGTTCTTCGTCACCAGCCCGACCAACATCACCAGCCCGATCTTGCTGTACAGATTCAACGTTCCCGGTAGCTCGATGAGTTCCAGCTCTCCAAGGGCGGCCGTCACCCACAGCGCGACCAGTGCGCCGGTGAAGCTGAACGCGACGGCCACCAGGATCGTGACGGGGTGAACGAAGCTTTCGAATTGCGCGGCGAGTACCAGGTAAACGACTAGGATCGCGAGCCCATACGCGAACGTGAGCGCGTTGCCGCTCTCGAGGAATTTCTCGGCCTCCCCGGTGAACGCGAGGCGGTAGCCGTCCTCGGGAAGAACCTCGTACGCGATCCGTTCGGCGATCTCGATCGCCTTCCCCTGTGACAGTCCGTCGAGGTTCGCGGACACGGTGACGGATCGCTGGCGATTGTAGTGCGGGATTTCGCGCGGCGCGGTGCCTTCGCGCGTCGACACCAACGACGACAGCGGAATCAACAGGCCGTCGTTGCCGCGCACCGAGTACTCCAGGATGTCGCGCGGATCATTCCGCTCGCCAGGGTTCAACTGAACCATCACATTGTATGTCTCGCCGTCGAGCTTGAACGTAGAGAGGTCCAGACCACCCAACAGGGTCTGCAGCGACGCAGCGATCGTTCGCACCGAGACGCCGAGGTCGCTTGCACGGTTGCGATCGATCACAACCTCGAGCTGCGGCTTGTTGAGATAGAGGTTGGTCTGGACGTTTCCGAAGCCCCCGTACTCGTCGAGACGTTGTTCGATCACTGCGGCGTATTGGGCCAGTTGCGGGAGATCTTGTCCCTCGATCGCGAATGAAACGGGCGACGACAAGAATCCGGAAAGCGGCGACGGGGTGCTCGGGTAGGCCTTGATGCCCGCGATCTTTCCGAGGTCGCCGCGCAAGCTGCTGGCGATATCTTCTTGGCCGCGCTCTCGTTCGTCAGTCGGGCTCAAGCTGATGATCACGATGCCCTGGTTGACCAGGCCGGGCGTCCCGAGCCCGAGTGCGATCACCGAAAACACGTGCTCGACTTCAGGGACGTCGAGCAGTTGGTCCTCGGCCTGCTTCTGGTAGCGATCCATGTAATCGATCGTGCTGCCCTCGGGCGCTTGGGTCCAAACCAGTATGAAGCCGCGGTCCGACTTGGGGATGAGTTCTTCTTCGATCTGACCCCACAACAGCGCTCCGAACCCGAGCCAGACGAATCCGAGCACGACCCAACTGCGCGGACGACGCAGCACAGACTTCAGCGAACGGCTGTACGCCGCGGACCAGCTATTGACCATTTTTGCGAACAACAACTTCACGCCGGTCTCTTTCGGATTCCGTCGGACGATCAGCGCACACAGCGCTGGCGACAGCGTCACCGCAACGAAGCCGGACACCGAGAGGGCCGCCGCGACCGTCACTGCAAATTCTCGGAACAGCCGACCGGTGGTATCGGTCAAAAAAGACAGCGGCAAGAACACGGCCACCGCCGAAACCGTCGCCGCGACCACCGCGAACGAGATTTCTTTCATCCCGCGATGGGCGGCGTCCATCGGTGTGGCGCCCTCTTCCATCCAGCGCGTGATGTTCTCGAGCACGACGATCGCATCGTCGACGACCAGACCGATCGCGAGCGTGATCCCCATCAGCGTCAGCGTGTTGATCGTAAAACCGGCGAAATACAAAAACGCCAACGATCCGAGGATGGAAACAGGGATCGCGATGGCCGGAACCAGCGTGGCTCGGAACGAGCGCAAGAACACGTAGATGACGAGCACGACCAACACGATCGCTTCGAAAATCGTCCAGGTGACATCCGAAATGGATTGGCGGATGAACCGGGAACCGTCGAATGCCACCTCGAGCTTCGTTCCCGGCGGTATTTGTTTCTCGAGTTCTCCGAGTTTGGCGATCACCGCGTCGGCCACATCCAACGTGTTCGCAGTCGACTGTTTCACGACACCCAGCCCGACGGCGGGGATTCCGTTGTATCGGACCAGTTTGCGAGCGCTCTCGGGCCCCGATTCGATTTGGGCGACATCTCCGAGGCGGACAGCGGAACCGTTGATCTGCGCAACGATGAGATTCTGGTAATCGTCGACAGTCTTCAGTTCACCCAGGCTTCGAACCGTGAATTCCGTGTCGGTCGATTCGACCCGGCCCGACGGAATGTCGACGTTCTCGCGTGCCAGCGCGGCGCCCACATCGTCGGCCGTCAGGTCGTGCGCGGCCAGACGGCGGTTGTCGAGCCACACACGCATCGCGTAGCGGCGCTCGCCTCCGATCATCACTGTCGCAACGCCTGGCTGTTTGCTGAGCGGATCGAGGAGCAATGTGTCCGCGATCGTCGTGAGCTCGACCTGGTCATAGAGAGCACCGGAGAGCGCCAGCCACATGACCGCGCGCGAATCAGAATCGCGCTTCGCGACGACCGGGTCGTCTACTTCATCGGGCAAGTCGCGCCGCGCGCGCGAAACGCGATCGCGCACATCGTTGGTTGCCGCCTCGAGATCGCGACTGAGTTCGAATTCGATGGTGACGATCGAGACCTGTTCGCGGCTGATCGAGGTCACGTGCTTGACCCCCTCGATACCGTTGACCTGGTCTTCCAGCGGATCGGTGACAGAGGTCTCGACCACCTCGGGTGCAGCACCCGGGAAGATCGTCGTGACGGTAACGATCGGAGGGTCGATGGCGGGCAGTTCGCGGTTCTGCAGCCGTGTCAGACTGATCAGTCCGAACAGCGCGATCACGAGCGACATCACCGACGCGAGTACGGGTCGGTTGATGCAGACCTCGGAAATCTTCACGTCCCCTCTCCGTGGGGCATTTCGGTCGGCAAACTCGCTTGCCCGTCCACGGGCAAACTGACGTGTGCGACCTTCTCACCGTCACTGACTTTGTGTGTGCCCGCCGTGACGATGCGGTCGCCGCCGACCAGGCCGCTGGTGATCTCGACCCTGCCGCCCTTGCGAAGCCCCACTCCGATCGGTACTCGAGTCGCAACATCTCCGTCATCGATGCGCCAGACGAACGTCCCGAGCTGGTCCGAGACCACCGCCGACTCGGGTACCAACAATGCCCCTTCCTGACGCCGAATCTGTACTTCGATGTTCGCGTACAGGCCGGCGGCGAGTCGTCGGTCCTCGTTCGGAACCCGCGCCTTGACCAACAATCGACGCGACTTCGTATCGAGTGTCGGCGAGATGAAGAATACTTCGCCTGGGAACCGCTCACCCGGGTAGGGCGCGACCAGAACGTGGACGGGGATGCCGACGCGTGCGAGGGGCAGCGCGACCTCACTCATCGCGAAGATCACCTGCAGACGATCGACGGAATCGATCTGGAC
>JAJDAM010000352.1 GCA_029261905.1 Deltaproteobacteria bacterium | reverse complement strand
AACCCGATCATGGCTGCGGAACTGTTGGTGATCTGGGCAGAAGCGATGCACCTCGCAAGCCTGGGTACTGCGCTCTACGCTGTTTTGATCAGCGTCGTGGCGCACGTGTCCGTCGTCCACGTCGAGGAACCCGAGCTTCGCGAGCGCTTTGGCCGAGCCTACGAAGAATACTGCCGGAGTGTGCCTCGATGGTTTCCGCGGTTCGGGTCAGGCGGGCGTGGCGCCGGTCCGCGAAACTGAGTCATCGATGATGAGTTCCGCCAATCTGGAAATTCTCACGCCATGCGCAGCGCTCGTTGGACGCCAGCTGCTCGACGTGGACGAGGTCACCGGCACGGTTCGCCTGTCGTTTCTGGCCAAGCCCGAGTTCGCAAACCGCCATGGAACCGTATCCGGCGGCTTCCTTGCGACGATGCTCGATTCCACCACGGCCGTTGCGATCCTGGCGATGCTGCCCGACGAATTGACGATCCTGACGACAGAGCTTCACATGTACTACGAGAAGCCGGCTCGAATTGGCCAACTGCTGGGCGTGGGCCGGGTTTCGAAGCGGAGCGAACGCGAAGCCCACTGTGAGGGAGAACTATCTCACGCTGACGGCAGTGTGGTCGCACGGGCGTCTGCCAGATTCCGGATCGTCAAACGTCGCTGAGCTCAACATCGCTTGTAGTTGTAGACGCCGTTTCGCTTGCTGATGTAAGTGAACAACCCGGACCGATCAATTGATTTGGGCACCCAACCAGAAACCGGGAACTGCCACACCGCCAAGTTCCCATCCGGCTTGAGGACGCGATGCATCTCGGGCAAGAGTCGGTTCAGCGGCAGCGAAGGGAAAGGGACCACACCGAATAGCAGTACCGTGTCGATGCTCGCGGAATCCAGTCCCGTCTCCAGGGCGTCTCGCTTCAACACGCGGACGTTGGTCAATCCCGCATCTCGTACTTTTGCCGATACCTGCTCGAGATAGTCCGCCAATGCGTCCATTGCTATCAAGCAGCCGTGATCCCCGATCAGGTGTGCCGCCGGTACGGTGAAGAATCCAGTACCGCACCCCACCTCGAGAACCGTTTTCCCCGGCCGAATATCGGCGCCTTGAAGGGTTCTCACCGGATCGAAGAGCCATCGGCGAAGCCTGCTCCCCATCAGCATTCCAGCTGGCGCGAGAAGCAGATTCAGAAGCCTTGAATTGCCCAGGTCTTCGGTCTTCAGTCTTCAGCTCCTGAATTGGATCTCTCTCTCGTACGAAGCTCATCGAGCCCAGGCCGAAAGCCAGATCGTCTCCAGCGTACCAGAAGCAGTCGCGCGCCAGACGCGCAAGCGGTCGCTCTCGGATGGGGCGAATGTCCGCACCCGCCTCTCGTCAGTGTGTGGCGAATGAGTCGAAATGCTTGGGCGGTCACTCGCTTCTGCGGAGGCCCCATTGGGAATGTGGAAACGAGTCGTTTTCGAGCGGATGATCGTTGCTTGCATCTCGGCCAGGGGCTGCGAAACGTGTAGATTCCCGCGTTCGCGACAACCGTCTGGACTTCTCACGGGAGCGACTTCATCGATGAACGAGCCGCAAGCCGGTGCCGGCCCGAGTACGACGACCCCCGGATCTGACCAAGACGCCGTGCCGCCGGGCCTGTTGGCCATTGTGACGATGCTCTTCTTCCTGTCAGGAACTGCCGGACTCGTCTACCAGGTTCTCTGGATGCGCAGCCTGAGCCTGTTCTTCGGCAGCGACATGTACGGTGTCTCGATCATTCTCGGCACGTTCATGGGCGGACTCGCACTCGGCAGTGTCGTGGGTGGACGTTTTGCAGAGCGGACGTCTCGTCCGCTGTTCTGGTACGGCATGGCCGAACTCGGGATCGGCGCTTTCGCAGTCGTTTTTTCGAGCTTGCTCGCTGCACTGGATCCGTGGATCCGTGCAGCCTACCCCGATGCCGCGGGCGCGTCGTCGTTCGCCTACCAGCTGGTCCGCGTGCTGCTGGCGACCGGCGCGCTGGTGATCCCGACTGCGTTGATGGGTACGACGCTGCCGCTGATCCTCCGCCACATCGTTCGCACACGCGACGTACTCGGCGAACTCGGCGCGCGTTTCTACGCGATCAATACACTCGGTGCGCTGACAGGAACGCTCGCGGCCGGCTTCGTGCTGATTCCGTATCTCGGCGCAACGCGGGCGACGTGGTGTGCGGCGGCCGTCAACCTGATCGTCGGCACGGGCAGCGCGATCGTCGGATTGCGCTCGAAGCTCCCGCCGCAGCTCGCAGCACCGGCCGCGGCCAGTGGTGTCCGAGTGCTCGAACTCGATCCGATTCCGGGTGTCACCGCCGAGCAACGTGTGCGAATCGCGCGGGCCGCGGTGATCGCGCTCGCGTTGTCGGGCTTCGGATCATTCGCCCTCGAAGTGGTCTGGACACGCATCCTGCTGATCAGTTTCAGTGCAACCGTCTATTCGTTTGCGTCGATGCTCTCGTGCTTCCTGTTCGGGATCTTCTTCGGCAGTCGACTGGTCTCACGCGTCGTCGATCGTCTCGAGAATCCGGTTGGTCTGTTCGCCGCGCTCGAACTCGGAATCGGGCTTTCGGTCGGAGTGTTGTGCCTCGTCGTCAATGCCGTGCCCGACCTCTTCGCGCGACTGCTCGGCACCGTGGCAGCCGTGCTCGGGGAAGGCCGTGACTATACGCTCGTCGTATCGACGCTGTTGGCATCATTCTCACTGCTGCTGATCCCGACGACCCTGCTCGGTGCGACCTTCTCGGTGGCGTTGCGCGCGTACACGACGAACATCGGGCACACCGCGAGCCGCACCGGCAACCTGTACGCCGCGAACACGCTCGGCGGCATCATCGGCTCGTTGTCCGCGGGCCTCGTGCTGATTCCGATGTTCGGAACCACCGTCAGCCTCGCGCTGGTCGTCGTGATCTTCACGGCGGTGGGCGTCGGGCTCGCCGCGACACAGGCAAGCGTCTACGGTGGTCGTTGGGCGCGATCGGGCTACGGGGCTGTCGGCGCGTTGGCCATCGTTCTCGCGCTGGTGTCACTCGCCGTCCCGTACCGCGTGCGCCTCAATTTCAACCAGCAGGCCGATGCGACCGGCGAACTGGTGTACCACGCCGAGGGCGTCCAGAACACCATCGACGTGATCCGCTCGGAGGCCGGGACCACCGCGCTGATCATCGGGGGAAACGTCGAGGCCGACGACGGCTACCTGCAGCGCCGTCACTTCGTGCTGAAAGGGCACCTCCCGCTGATGCTTCAGCGAGATCCCCGCACCGTGCTGGTCGTGGGGCTCGGCATGGGCATCACGTTGCAGGCGACGGCACGGCACCCCGGGCTCGAGCACATCGAGGTCGTCGAACTCTCACCCCAGATCCTCGATGCACAGCGGGTGCTCGCGAGCGTGAACGGCGACATCGTGAACAACCCGCTCGTCGACGTCCGGATCGATGACGGCCGCGTCTTCATGAAGTTCGGCGCCGGTCGCTACGACATGATCACCGCGGACCCGATCCATCCGAAGATTTCGCGGGTCGGCTACCTGTACACGAAGGAGTACTACGAGTCGATTCGCGACCGGCTCACCGAGGACGGCGTCGTTTGCCAGTGGATGCCGATCTACCAGATCGCGCCGGCCCGACTTCGGTCCGCGATCGGTACATTTCTCGAGGTGTTTCCGGCTGCGACACTGTGGTACGTCGAGAATCACGCGCTGCTGATCGCCAAGAACGATGCGTCGGCAATCGATTTCACTCTGCTCGCGGAGCGCTTCGAGCATCCGAACGTGCGCGAGGATCTGGAATCGATCGACATTCGCTCCCCCGAGGCGTTGCTGTCTCACCTGCTGATGGGTCCCGCCGAGCTGCGAGCCTACGTCGACGCCGGGGGCGACGTGCCACTGAACACGGACGACTTTCCCTACCTCGAGTACTTCGTACCCCGCGATCTGTTCTATCGCGTAGTCGACAACTCGCGCACGTTTGCACCACACCTCGCGGACCCGCGCGACTACGTCACCGGGATCCCCGAAGAATCGCTCGCCACCCTCGAGCCGCTGCTCGCCACTCGGGCGGCGGACCTGACCGAGCCGGCTCGCTGATCTGCCCCGCGCTCGACCGCGCGGGGCAGATGCTGGACCGTTTCTGATACCGGCGTGCGACCATGGGCGCTCGCTCCGTCAGTGCGCCGTAGGCGCGTTTCGAAACGTCACCCGGTTCGATGAGAATTCCGCCCGCTCGCTGCGATGCCGTTCGGCGAGTTCATCCGCGATCTCCTCGCGCAGCGCGTCCGCGTTGCTCTGGTGAAACCGGGCCGTTTCCGCAGCCATTCGGCTGGCTTGCGTCGGTCGAAATTCGCAGAGCAGCTCGACTTCCGGCCCGGTGGCTCGTGCGGGAATCGAGAGAGCTGCCGAGAGCAGGCAGGTGGCACCAATGGCGTGGATCTTCTTCATTGACAGACTCATGGGATCTCCTCAATTTCGGGCGCAACGAAAAAATAGGGTCCCATTAACGCATGTCAGCTGGGAGAAAACCCATTTCATCTGTGCAAAAATGCACAGATGAAATGGGACGATCTGCGAATCATCGGTGCAGTAGCCGAACAGGGGTCATTTTCGGGAGCAGCGCGTGAGCTCGGCCTCGATGCCTCCTCGGTATCGCGCCGGATGCGCGAGCTAGAGCAGCGATCGGGCGTTCGTCTATTCGAGCGGATGTCGAACTCACTTGCTCTCACGCCGGCGGGCGAGGACCTCAGTGATACCGCGCGACGGATGGCGCGGGAGGCCGATGCAGCCGATCGGCGCCTCTTGGGTAGCGACATGGAACTACGCGGCGTCATCCGCTTCGCCACGCTCGACAGCACAGCGCGGAATCTGATGCCAGCACTCGCACGCTTCTCGGCCGAGTACCCCGAAATCGAACTCGAGGTCGTCGTCGACAACAACCCGGCCAATCTCTCGCGGCGCGAGGCCGATGTGGTACTCCGGGTTACCCGCCATCCGCCCCAGACCCTCGTCGGCCGACGAATCGCGCGGCATGTCTTTCCGGTCTATGGCGAACCCGAGTTGATCGAGCGCGTCGGCGCTGACGCGCCTCTCGACGGCTACCCCTGGGTGTGCTGGGAAAATGGGCTCACTCGGGAATGGATGGATCGCCATCAGCCGCACGCGCGCATCGTGCTGCGCGCGAATACGCCGATCGGTGTCGAAGAAGCGATTCGCGCTGGAATCGGTATCGGCCACGTCGCTTGCATGGGAGCCGACTCGCGACCGGGGCTTCGGCGCCTACTGCCCCCCGATCCTGAGTTGGATGTCGACCAATGGCTGCTCGTTCACCCGGACATGCGCCGTAGCGCACGAATCCGCGCCTTCGTGCAACACGTGACGCAAGAGTTCGAGGCACAGCGCGACTTGATCGAGGGGCGGCGCGGCCCGCCCTCCGTAGAAGCCTAATTCCCGAGATCAGTCGCCTTGCGGTGTTTCCGTAATTGTGTCGGATCGCCGTCAGCGCCCCAGCTCCTCTGTGTAAGGAGCTATGATCGGACGATGCCCGATCCCGACTGCCAGACGATCACGCTGAGCGACGGCCGCACGCTCGCATACTGTGAGTTCGGGAATCCCGAGGGCACGCCGGTCTTTTACTTCCACGGATTCCCCGGCTCGCGGCTGGAGGCGGGCATCGTGAAGGCAGCGCTGGTGAAGTCGGGGATTCGCCTGATCGCTGCCGATCGACCAGGCTTCGGTCGCTCGAGTTCCCAGCCGGGCCGCCGGCTTCTCGACTGGCCGCGCGATGTCACCGCGCTCGCGGACGCCCTCGACCTGCCGCGTTTCGCCTGCATGGGCTTCTCGGGTGGGGGACCCTACGCGCTCGCTTGCGCGCGCGCGATCCCCGAGCGGCTCACACGAGTCGCGTGCGTGTGCGGCGTCGGCCCCTTCGACGTCCCGAACGCGACCCACGGGATGATGCTCGCGAACCGGATACTGTTTTACACGGCCCGATACTCCCAGGCGGGCGTGCGCCTGATGATGTGGCAACTGCAGAGACAAATGAAGCGCGGCCCCGAAGCGCTCGATCGCATGGCGAAAATGCTGCCCGAGCCGGATCGCGCCGTGCTCGCGCGGCCGGATGTGAGTCAGGCGTTCGTCGATGCGACGATCGAGTCGCTGCGTCAGGGGCTCGGCGCCGCCGGCCAGGAGGCTCAGCTCTATGCCCGCGACTGGGGCTTCGCCCACGCCGACATCGAAATGGAGGTCGATCTCTATCAGGGAGAACTCGATCGCAACGTCGCGCCGTCCATGGGACACTGGCAGGCCGACGCCCTGCCCCACTGCAAGCCGCACTTCTATCCCGAGGAAGGCCACCTCTCGGTCCTGGTAAACCGGTTGGACGAGATCGCCGACAACCTCCGCTGAACCCGGAGCCTCGGATCTGCGCCGCGGGACGCCAGGAAATCAGGCGATCGTGCCGTCGAGCACGAAGCTGTCGAACTCCTCCGCGCTCAGTCCGGCGACTTCCCGCAGTATTCGTTCGCTGTGTTCGCCGAGCATCGGAGCGCGGACGAGCGTATGTGGATGACCTTCGAAGCGAATCGCTTCCCCGTCGATCGGGATATCCCGGTCGGGCGCGCTGGGTTGGCGAATCCGTTGGTAGTGGTGACGCAGTTGCGGATCGCGCTCGACGGTGTCGCGCAGGTTCTCGACCGGTGCAGCGGCGATACCCCGTTGCTGTAGCCGGCTCGCCAGTTCCCAGCGGTCTCGCTCCCGGGTCCAGTTCGAGACGACCGCATCGAGTGCGTCCTCGTTCGCCTTGCGACCGGCGTGGTTTGCGAATCGGGGGTCCGCCGCGTTCCCGATCAGCTCGCGAAGGCGACCCCATTGCCCGTCGCCTTCGACCGCGATCGCGACCCACTCATCCTCTCCTCGCGCCGGAAAGATCCCGTGCGGGCTGTAGTTCGGGCTCCGATTCGCGGACCGCGCGGGTTGCTGCCCGGTGGCGCGATACTGCATCCATTCGACGCCCAGCAGTGAGATCGTTCCCGACAATTGCGACAAATCGATCTTCTGCCCGTCGCCGGTTCGTTCGCGTTCGCGCAGAGCGGCCATCACCGTGGTCGCCAACAAGTAGGGCGAAGTGAAATCAGGGTAAGCGACACCCATCCCACGCGGGCGCTGGCCCGAGAAACCCATCAGGGTATTGAACCCCGACCCACTCATCACGGTGTTGCCGAGCGTGCTGCGAGGACTCCACGGTCCACTCGAGTGGGTCCCCGGCATCGACAGCACGATGATGTCGGGTTTGACGAGAACGAGGCTGTCGTAGTCGAGGCCCATCCGCTCTAGGGCGCCCGGGCGAAAGTTGCTGGTGACGACGTCCGCATTCGCGATCAGCCGACGAACCAGGTTTCGTCCCCGTTCGGTCGACAGGTCGATCGTGACCGACAGCTTGCCGGTGTTGGCTCCGTTGAAGAGCCCACCGAGATCCGTGCCGATGTTGCCATCGGGTCCCGGCTGAGCCCGCATGGCGTCCGGACGCGTACTCGACTCGACCCGGATCACCTCTGCGCCAAAGTTGGCCAAGATGCGCGACCCGAGGGGACCCGCGAGAACCCAGCCAAAATCGATGACGCGAACCCCGTCGAGCCCGCGAAGCGGGTCGCTCGATTCGTCGCCACCGGGAGGTGCGTCAGGTTCGGGGGTCGATCGATTCCGGCCTTTTGTCCGGGCCATCTCGGCGAATACCGCGTCGTGGTCGGCGCCCAGTCGCGGCGCGGACCGGATCTCCACGTCGCCCGCCATTGAATCGACCGGGCTTCGAACGAAACCCAGCCGTCGTCGGAGTTCTTTGCTTTCCACTTCGAAAAACTGCCGATTGGCGGCGAAATGCTCGTGTCGGTCCATGTACGGAAAGTCCGTCACCGGCAGGCAGATCTGATCTGCCTTGAATGCGCCCTCGATGAATGCCTCACGATCGAGGCGTTCAGTGAGTTCCTGGATCTTGCCCGGGACGGGGTTGTCGGTCAGCGGCGCACCGATTCGCGCGTGCGGCCAATCCTCCGGCGTCATCGTGTGATCGATACCGACCTCGTCGAGCCAGGCCATGAAGTTCGTGAACCGGTCCGGGCGCGTCACGAAACTCACCCAACCTCCATCGCGACACTGCGAAGCGATGCTCAACCCCGGACGCCCCGGAACGAATTTGAACCATTCGTACCAGCTCGCGTTGGCGGTCTGGAAAACTGCCATCGAGGTGGCTTCCTGCAGGGAAATATCGAGATGGGAGCCGAGACGAGCCGGGGTCGCGTCGCGCGCGGCCAGTGCCAACATCACACCCGTGGCAGCCGCGAGACTCGCCATCGTGTACGACGGATTCGCGGCGCCCTGCACGGGTGGGTCGCTCGCCTCCCCCGAAACCCAGATCAGGCCGCCCGCAGCGCCCGCGACGAGGTCGTTCGCACGGCGATCTCGCCACTCGCCATGCCGACCGAACGGTGTCACCGAGGCCCGTACCAGGTGCGGGTGGCGCCCGCACATCGCCGCGAACAGTTCGTTGCGCGCAGCGTTCGACGGCGATTCCGTCTCGACGATGACATCGCTGGTGGCGGCAAGCCGCTCCAGATCGGCTGCCCCGGCGGGAGTATCGATGTCGATGATGACCGACCGCTTGTTCGCATTGTGATACTGGTGGACCAGGCTTCGCTCTGGATCGTCGTCGTGCAGCCCCGGAAGAAAGGGCGCAAGCTTTCGAACTCGACTTCCGGACGGCGGCTCGACCAGGATCACGTCGGCGCCGAGATCACCGAGAATCCGGGTCGCGAACACCGCAGATTCATCGGCGAGGTCGAGCACCCGCACGTCGGCGAGCGCGTTGCAGCGACGGCTGTTCTCGGTCAGGGCCTCGGCTCCGGCGAGAGCGGGACGATGGCACTTCCGGTCATTGCGACGACGCCTTCGCGTTCGACACGCAGGTCGAAGCCGACCCGGTCCGTCGCGACGTTCGAGACCTGCACGCTCGCGGTCACGCTCTGCCCGGCATGCACCGGTGCGCGCCAGCGGACGTCGACATACGCGCCGTGGAGCAACAGCTCGGCACCGAATTCGCGCATCAGCAACGCCTGGGCAAATGCGAATACGTGCGGCCCACCCGCGATGGGTGCGGCAAGCCCGGCGCGGCGGGCCGCCTCCGGCTCGGTGTGAATCGGGTTCGCGCTTCGCCCGCCATCTCGGGCGCGCATCATCTCGAGCGTGACTTCACAAATCGGACCCGAAACCGAATCGCCTTTGCGCGCGGTCCGCAGTACAGCTGCGCAGGGGTTTCGATCTGCCGATTTCCAATCGGGTCCAGCCTGCAATCCGTTGTGGGAAACGTCCGATTCGCCGAGGCCGACTTCGAAATCGGCGAGGTCTGGATCAGCGCGGTATCTCACGAGCCCGGTCGTACGGCTGGTCACGAGCAGCTCGCCCGATTCGCTTCGCGTCGCCGATGTCGAAATGCTGTACAGGCGTCCCTTTCTCGCGTATTGCCCAGCCAGCGCCCCCTCGACGACGAATGGCTCGCCAATCCCGACGGGCCGGTGCAGCGTCGACTGTTCGCGGACCCAGACGCCGCCGGCAACCGCGCTGTCCTTGCCGCGCGGATCACTCCCGGGCTCGGCCGCTGCGCGCGGCTGGCCCACCAACAGCACCAGCGTCTGCGGAAACAACACATCTGCCGGGACCCAACCGGCATCGATCAGATCCGAGCTGCCTTCGCCGCCCAGGCTCGCGACCGCGTTGCGGACGTGAGCGAGTGCATGCGCGCCCGCAACGGGCGAAAGCACGAACGGATACAGATGCTCGGCCATGGCCACCTCGACTTCAGGCTAGGAACACGTGATCCAGAGTGCCAGTTCTACTCGAGGCTGCCGCGAAACAGAAGCCGATCCGGCCTGGGGTTCGCGAACAGGTTCGCGAACGGCTACGCGACCTGTTCGGCCGACTCGATCTCCGCCGCGAGCCGCTCCCACTCGACATAGAGCTGTGCGACTGCAGCCTTCAGATCGTCGCGATCGGATTCGACTTCGCGTTTCTGATCGACGTCCTTGTGGATCTCAGGGTCGCCCAATCGCCACGACAACTGTTCGAGCTTCTCTTCGCGCTCGCGAATTTCCGTCTCGACTTCGGCGAGCCGCTTGACGGATCGCTGATAGCGACGGTCGCGATCTTTGACCTTCGCACGCGCTGCGATTCGCTCCTTCTTGCTCATCGGCGGCTCGGCCGGGGTTTCGGGAACTTCCGCCGCCTCGATCTGTGCGGGCGCGTTGGCTTCCGCAAGCTTCGTTGGCGCGGCTGCCGCCTTCGGCGCCGGAGATTTTCGCCGGAGGTAGTCGTCGTAGTTGCCCGGAAAAGCAGCGAGCGTTCCGTGGTCGACCTCGACCACACGGCTGACCAGCGCATTGAGAAAAGTTCGGTCGTGGGAAATCAGCAGCAATGAACCGCCGTAGCTCGCGAGTCCGTCTTCGAGCACCTCGCGCGACACGATATCGAGGTGATTCGTCGGCTCGTCGAGCACCAGGAAGTTCGCCGGTCGCAGCAGCAGTTTGGCCAACGCGACACGGGATTTTTCACCGCCCGAAAGCACGCTGATCTTCTTCTTGACGTCGTCGCCAGAGAACAGGAAAGCACCGAGGTGTCCCCGCAAGCGGGGGATGTCATCGAGATGTGCGGCCGTCTCGAGTTCTTCGAGTACCGTGTTGTGCGGATTGAGTTCTTCGACCTGGTGCTGTGCGAAGAAAGCGACAGTGACGTTGTGGCCGAGTGTCCGCTCGCCTGCGTCGAATGGCAGAACGCCGGCCGCAATACGGAGCAGTGTCGACTTCCCCGCCCCGTTCGGCCCGACCAGCGCGACCTTCTCGCCACGACGAATCGCCAGATCGACACCCGTGTAGACGACGGTTTCGTCGTAGGATTTCTCGATGCCCTCGAGTTTGAGGATCGACTCTCCCGCACGAACGACCTTCGGGATCTTCAGCCGCATGCGTTTTTGCGTGTCGGACGCGACTTCGACGCGCTCGATCTTGTCGAGCTGTTTGACGCGGCTCTGGACCTGCTTCGCCTTCGTGGCTTTCGCGCGAAAGCGCTCGATGAATCGCTCGGTCTCGGCGATCTTGCGATCCTGCGTCTTCTTTCGCGCCAGCAACTCCTCGCTTCGCAGCGCCTTCTGACTGAGGTACCGATCGAAGTTGCCGTCGAAAACGGTCAGACCGCCGGCTTCGAGTTCGGCGACACGGTTGACGTGACGTCGCAGGAAGGTCCGATCGTGCGAGATGATCACGACAGCGCCCGGATAGTCGGTCAACGTCTCTTCGAACCACTGGATCGACGGAAGGTCGAGGTGATTGGTCGGTTCGTCGAGCAACAACACATCGGGCGACGACAACAGCAACTTGGCGAGTTCCACCCGCATCAACCAGCCGCCGCTGAACGTGTGCAACGGACGCGCGGTCCGCTCGCTGTCGAAACCGAGGCCCGCGAGTACCCGCTCGACGCGCGCTTCGCGATCGAAACCCCCGCCGAGTTCGAAGCGCGTACGCAGTACGTCATACCGATTCGCAACGTCGGCGGGCACTTCACTGTGGTGCTCGGAGAGATCCTCCATGCGACGCTCGAGTTCCCGGAGTTCGCGCTCGATCGCGTCGAGTTCCGAGAACACCGACAGCACTTCTTCCGCCACCGTATTTCCGCGGCTCGGGTCGATCTCCTGCCGCAGCAACCCGACGTTCACGTCCTTCGGCATCGTTACGCGGCCGGTGTCCGGTAGCTCGGCCCCACCGATGATGTTCAACAGCGTCGTCTTGCCCGCGCCGTTCGGGCCCACCAGGCCGATGCGGTCCTCGCGATGAATGGTCAACGCGACATCTGCAAACAGCGAGCGACCGCCGAAGCTGCGCCCCGCGTCTTCGATTCGAACCAACATCTGGAGACCCCAGCCCTCGGCAACCTGCGGCTCAGACCTCGCCTGGCGGCAGGCTTCGCCGCGGCTTCAGCCGAAAGGAACCGCTCGCAACACGTACAGCGTCGCGTAGCCGGCCGAATAGACTAGCGCCAGAGCCACCAGAAAGACACGCCAGCCGCGGTGAGGCGTACGCCGAAACAGCAGCGTAGCCCCGCAAACGACCGCGATGGCCTCGAGCAACGCGCCCATGGATCCGTTGTGGGACGGGTCCCAATACGAAACCGGACTCTCGAAGCGCCAGTCCGATGCCGGCAGGAAGTGTCGATGCGCGTCCTCTACGTGCAGCGGCAAGTCGATCGCGCAGTGCAGCACGACACTCGCGCAGAACCACGCCACCCCGCGCTTTCCGAAGCGCCACGCGATCAGACCGACAACCGCAGCGAGTGGAATCGAGTTGAACCAATCGAAGCACGTCTGCCAATCCGATCGAAAATAGAGCTCGCCCCAGATGCGAGATTCGGGTTCTCCGGCCACGAGGCGCTGCCAAAGGTAGAACCCGAACATGGGAACATCTGGGAACAGCGAACCGGCGAGAATCCAGCCATTGAAGCGGCGCTTGGGATCGGCGTGACCGCTCCCCAGCACTGCCAGGTTGATGATGGCGTGTGCCGGCGTGTTCACCCGCAGTGACTCGTGGATCGCATCGATCGAGCCGTCCCCTTCCAGATGGACGATATCCGAGCTTTCACGCGCCCGGCGGCAAGGGTCACTCCCCGCAAGATAGAATCCCCTGTCGACGGTTTCTGTAGGAAGCGGGAAAGGGACGCATCAGAGGTTCGTTTGCCCGACGACTTGCCTCCGAGACATCTCTCGGTAGTCTTCCGCGAGCATTCCGGCGCCCGGCCCGCGGCCCGGCTCTACCATCGAATCCCCGATCCTCGACAGGAGTAGTTCATTGCGCAGATCCGCCCCGATCGCCTTGTGCGTCGCATTGCTGTTCGGGGCCTCGAGCGCCGGAGCACGAACTCTCGCCTGGACGGGCACGATGACGCTGGATCTGGGCCGATTGGGCGCGATCACCCAGACCGGTACCGGCGTGGCGACCCTGGGCGGCACCGCTGGCGGTATCCTCAACACGGTGAGACTCGCTGGCGGCATCACAGCCCAGGGGACGGCGGCGATTCCCGTGACCGACCCCCAATCGACGGTCACCGTGATTACCGTGGTCTCGGCCGCTTCGGTGATGGCGACGCTGGGTAGCGGTACGCTGCGCGGTTTCGCGTCGCAGGGGCCGCTGGTCTGGGATGCCCTACCGATGCCCGGGATTGCGCGATTCTGCTTTCTCGCAGGTTGCGGCGGTTCGCCGACGATCGACTTCACTTCGAGCCCCGGCAGCATCGGCGTCGGGCTGGGAGGCACCCTCGCAGCAATGGGAACCGGGGTCACGAGTGTCCAACTGCTCGCGACCGGGTGGCGAACGTCGGAGGCAGTTCTGTTCACCTCGACTGGAACTGGCATGGAGGTGACCGCAATGGCCGCTGGGTTCGTGCAGGGAGCGACGTCGATGCTTCCGTTCCTCGTGGATCCAGGCGTGGGTGTGCTTCAGATCGTCACCCCGACCCAGTTCGTGACGAACAGCCCCAGCGGTCGACAAGAGCAGACGCCGATGTTCACGACATTGACCATCGAATTCATTCCCGAGCCGGGCAAGATGGTCGCGGCGTTTACGGGCGTCGCCGCCGTCGCGTTACTTGCGGCCAATCGGCGTCGTTCGAGCAAAGACTGACGCGCCCACTTCGCGATCCGTCCGAACGGGTTGCGACGATCCATGGATTCCTTGATCGAATCGCTTCATGGATTCGATTCATGGAAAGTGAAACCAGTTGTACTCGCTGGCAAACACCGCACGGGTCAACTGAAATTCCGACACCACGACCACGGCGACTGTGACCGCCAGCAACACCCACGCCATCGGACCGCGCAACCGCGCTGGCAGCCCGGACGCGCCGAAACCGATTCCTCGCACATAGACCAGTACGAACGCAAACAACGCACACGACACGAGTCTTCCCTGACTGAGATAGGGATTGTCGGCGGTCGGGTTCGTGGTTTCACCGAAAACGAATCGCATCGACAACACAGCCAGCACCCCTGCGGCGAGCCCGAGCATCGCGAAGCTCATCGCATCGGCGGTCGTCTCGGTGCGAGGCTCCCGCCCCAGCCGACGGACACCCGCCGCGCAGCCCCACCCAGCCAACGACAGATACGCGATCGACGAACCGATGTAGAACGCATCAGCAGCGGGAGACGACATCGCGATGCGATGCCATGCCAATTCGCCGCGCCAGAATGTCGGGATCAGCTCCGAAACGAAGATCCACATCCCTTGCAGTGTCAGGATCGGGTGCTGGACGTAGGCGGATACCGGCTGGGTCCCCCAACCCAGCCGATCGAGTTTCACCCCCGTTGCCAACCACTCGCCGAACAGCACCTCGTTGCGCCCCAGCCAGATTGCGATCGGGACCAGAACCCAGCACCAGATCCAAGCCAGCCGAACGCGCTCGGTGGACTTGCTGCCGCGGACCCACGCGAGGATCGTTGCGAGACCGAGAACGGCCAGCAACACCACGTTGGTGTATTTCGTCAAGAACGCCAGCGCGCAGATCAGCCCAGCAACGGCCCCGCAAGCGAGCCCGACCCGTCGTTGCCGCGCCGGGTCGACGATGCGGACGACAGCGAACAGGCCGGCAGCACCGAGCAGCGGCGACAGCGCATCGGGCGTGATGTAGTAGAGCGCGTCTTGCGGAAACACGGCCAGCAGCGTCGGCACACCCAGACGTGCGAACGAATCGTTTGGGTACATCGCGCGACAGAACGCGTAGCTCGTCAGTACCAGAACGAAGTAGAGCAGCGCATTCAGACAGCGCACCCAGTACAGCAGCTGTCCACCTTGTAGGCCGAACCCACGCGCAGCCGCCATCCATCCGCCGGCGAGCGCGTAGTACACCGGTGGAGAGGAGGCTTCGAGATTGGGCCGCCCGGCCAGGAAGCGTTCGTTGTATTCGATCATCCGCACGGTGTCTTCTGGCGAGCCACGCCACGGCGGCGGCCCCACAATGGCTTGCTCGTCGCCGCGCATGTGGTACTCGGGCGACCCGTACATTCCCAGCAAGGTGGGCATCTGGGGCTCGTAGGCGTCTCCGCCCGGACGCGGCAGATAGCCTCGCGAGTACTTCAGCACGGTGTCGATATGCCGGTGCTCGTCGACGTTCGAATAGAACGGAAACCCCGTAGCGAACACCGCCACCCGCAACGCCGCAGCCACCGCGATCACGAGAGCGAGCGCCGCCTCGCGATCGCGCAGCCCCCCGAGCCAACCAGCCATCCTCGAAGACTTACAGAACTGGTCGGCTGGTGCTCAGCCGGGCAAAAAAATGGCCCGGAACTGCGAGTTGCAGTCCCGGGCTTCCCTGGGAAGGGGATATTGGCTTTGTACCAGGTATGTGGCCGTTTCGAAGAACAGGTGTCACGGCTCGTGGCTTTTTCTTCGAAATTCCTGAACCCCCACGGGGACTAGCCCCGAAGCGAAATTCACCAGCCCGTCAATCGCGCGTGGGCGGCCAGGGGTGGCCTCCACTCCATGGCTCCCTCTTCTCGTATTGGTACGGAACATCTC
>JAJDAM010000351.1 GCA_029261905.1 Deltaproteobacteria bacterium | reverse complement strand
TCGATGGAGTTCTCCTTCTGGCCGATAGTCATGCAGGTCACGAGCCTTTTGATTTTGCTCGTGGCACTGGGAGAAGGCGCGCTCGTCGTGTTTGCGGGTGTGCGGCGTTACTTCTACCAGCAGGATGTCTACGGCCTTTCTCTCGAGAATTTCGAAGAGCGCCTGATGGCCGCGCGAACGCGGCGGATCAACCGAGGACGAGAGAGCAACTCCTGGGCCGGCCTGCGAAAGTTCCGGATCGCGCGCAAAGTCGATGAGGGCGGCGGAATCTGCTCATTCTATCTCGAAGCGCACGACCACAAGCCGATCCCGTCGTTCAGACCCGGCCAGTATCTGACCTTCTCGCTCGATGTTCCAGCCGAAAGTCGGCCGGTGATTCGTTGCTACTCGCTCTCGGATGCTCCCGATCCGACGTACTACCGTGTCAGCATCAAAAAGATCCCACCCCCGCGCGACAAGCCCGAACTTCCGTGGGGAAAGAGTTCTTCGTTCTTTCACGACGCACTCGAAGTCGACAGCCTGATCGACGTCAAAGCCCCGTCGGGTGATTTCTTCCTCGACCTGGCGAAGAACCGACCCGTCGTGCTGATTGGCGGCGGAGTCGGGATTACGCCCGTGTTGTCGATGTTGAACGCCCTCGCCGAGCGGGATCTCGATCGCGAGGTGTTTTTCTTCTACGGCGTGCGAAACGCCGACGAGCACGTCCAACCCGACCATTTTTCGGCGCTCGCGGCACGTTTCCCGCAAAAGCTCCACGTCAACATCTGCTACAGCGGTGTCCCGGTCGAAGAACTCCCAGACGATCCCAACGTTCGGTACCACTCCGAGTTCGTCAGCGTCGAATTATTCAAGCGCGTATTGCCCTCGAACAACTTCGAGTACTACATCTGCGGCCCTCCGCCGATGATGAACTCGGTCACGACCGATCTGAAGGAATGGGGCGTACCGGACTCCGACGTTCACTGGGAGGGATTCGGCCCCGCATCGGTCAAGCAGGCGCCGAAGGCGAAGGCGCTCGGTGCCGAGACGGCTGAGAAGCTGATGGTCCACTTCGCCAAATCCGGAAACGAGATCCAATGGAATCCGGAAAGCGGATCGCTACTCGAATTTGCCGAGGAAAATGGGATCGTGATCGATTCGGCCTGTCGCGCCGGTAGTTGCGGCACGTGCGTGACTGCGATCAAAGACGGTGAAATCGAGTATTTGGCGGCTCCAGGCCACCCGCCGGATTCGGGCACGTGTCTCACGTGCATCTCCGTGCCGAAATCGGACCTCGTTCTCGATGCCTGAGAACGGGATGAACTGGACGCGGGTTCCAAGGGAAATTTGACGATGGCCTCCCCCTCCCCGTTCGTAGAACTTGTCCGTCCGAATCGTTGGGACGAACCATTTGGCGAGTTCCCACTCACCGATCGCGAAGTCGATTGGATTCTGACGCGCACGCCATTCAACCAGATCGATGCCAATGCTTTCCCCGAGTCGACTCCGTTGCGGGAAATCCTTCGCAACGACACCCGAGTCATGCGGTACATCCCGGGCGACGTCGTGTTTCGTGCGGGCGACTACGGAACCTCCGTCTACTACGTGCTTTCCGGCAACGTGCGAGTGGTCACGAAGGGCGGGACGGGGTTCGGGGCCGAGATCCAGGGCAGCGCCCATCACGACAAGAAGAGCCTGTTCTCGGCGATCTCTCAGCTATGGACCAATTCGCGCTTCTCGGAGGCGCGCGACTACGCCGAAGGATCCGCCGATGCCCGAGGTCATACCGAGGGATTGTTCCTGCCCGACGTGCCCGGAGTACTCGAGAAGTACGGTACCGCGAGCATCCGCGAATCCGAATTCTTCGGTGAAGCTGCCGCGCTGGGGCGAACCCCTCGCGGCAATCACATGTTCGCCGAGACTCAAACCGAACTGATCGAAATTCGCTGGCAGGGTCTTCGGGACATCATGCGGAGAGCGCCCGTACTGCAGGAGATCATCGAAACCGCATATAAAAAGAACGCGTTGACCAACCAGCTTCGTGCGACTCCGATCTTCGAGCACTTGAGCATCGACGAAAATGCCGCCATCGCCAACGCAACCACCTTCGCGAGTTACGGGCGCCGCGACTGGACCGCTGCATTTCAACGTGCCGCCCAGAAGGGCACGGGCGAGCAGCTCAAAAACGAGCCGATCATTGCCGAGGAGGGGCACTATTCCAACCACCTGATCCTGATTCGGAGCGGCTTTGCACGTGTGAGCCACCAGTTCGGCAACGGGCATCGTACGATCCGCTATCTCGGTCCGGGGCAGACCTTCGGGTTCGAGGAACTCGTCGAAAACTGGCGTGGTGTGGAACCCGTTCCTTTTCAAACCTCACTACGCGCAATCGGCTACGTCGACGTCCTGCAGATTCCGACGAATGTGATCGAACAAATCGTTCTGCCCACCCTGCCCCCGGAGTTGCTGCCGGAGGCCCTCGAGGCCAAGCCCGAACCGACGCTGAATTTCAGCGAGATCCGCACCGATCATCTGGAACATCTCGTAGAAAGTCGGACCATCAACGGCAGTGCGACGATGATGATCGATCTCGAGCGCTGCACCGGCTGCGACGACTGCGTTCGCGCTTGCAGCTCGACGCACGATGGAAACCCGCGCT
>JAJDAM010000350.1 GCA_029261905.1 Deltaproteobacteria bacterium | reverse complement strand
CTGCGAACCGCCGGCACGAGAAACCCGGTATTCCTGCTCGACGAAGTCGACAAGGTTGGTGCCGACCATCGTGGAGATCCTTCGTCAGCACTTCTTGAAGTGTTGGATCCAGAGCAAAATTCGACATTTAGCGACCATTACCTCGAAGTTCCCTTCGATCTTCAGCAGGTGCTCTTCATCGCGACGGCGAACTTGATGGAGCCGGTGCCCGCGGCGCTACGCGATCGGATGGAGGTGATCGAACTACCCGGGTACACCGAAGAAGAGAAGGTCGAAATCGCGAAGCGGTTTCTCGTGCCCAGGCAACGCGAGCAGAATGGCCTGGCCGAGTTTGGCTTCGAATTGCCCGACGCGACACTGCAGCGATTGATCCGCAGTTACACGCGCGAGGCGGGCGTTCGAAATCTCGAACGAGAAATCGGTGCACTGGCTCGCAAGGTGGCGCGCAGCGTCGCGGACGGTTCACTGGTCGCGCCCACGACGATCGACCCGGAACGTCTCGATGGTTTGCTGGGGCCGGTACGCTTCGAGCCCGAAGTCGCCGAGCGCACCGCGCAGCCGGGCGTTGCGGTTGGACTCGCCTGGACGCCTGCGGGTGGCGACATCTTGTTCGTCGAGTCGACTCGCATGCCCGGGAAAGGCGGTCTCAAACTCACGGGGTCGCTGGGGGAAGTGATGCGCGAATCCGCAGAGGCGGCGCGTTCATGGCTCCGGACCAGTGCTTCGGACCTCACGTACGACCGTAGTCTTTTCGAGACATCCGACATCCACCTGCATGTTCCAGCCGGCGCCGTCCCGAAAGACGGACCCTCTGCGGGCATCGCGATGGTGACGTCGCTCGCCTCACTGATGACCGGGCGCCCGGTGCGCGGCGCACTTGCGATGACGGGCGAGATCACGCTGCGTGGCAAAGTGCTCCCGGTGGGTGGGATCAAAGAAAAGGTGCTCGCGGCCAAACGCGCGGGAATCGCTACCGTGGTCTTACCCGAAGACAACCGTCGGGATGTGGAAGAGGTCGATGAGGCGTTGCTCGAAGGGCTACAACTCGAGTATGTCGGACGGATCGATGAGGCATTGGCGCACACGCTATCCCCGGCAACTTGAAGATTCGACACCTGACCGGCAGCCGCCGGCGGGCCGATCACGAGTGCCCTGGAGTCGATCCAGGGCGCTGATCGCCTGTTGTGCGCTGCTCCCGCTGGCAGCCGGCTGTGTCACGAAGGGCCGCTTCGACCGTGTGTCGACCGAGCGCGACGAACTCGAAGGAACCCGGGCTCGTCTCGAACGGAGAGTCGAGCAACTCGAGGCATCCAATACGGGTCTGTTGACCGAGCGCGACCAGTTGCTCGGCGAATTCGAAGACCAGCGCATCACCGCTAAAAAGCTCGAAACGGATGTCCGGAAGCTGACGCATCGAGAAACCCAGCTCGCGCAGAATCTCGAGCAGACCAGTGCGCTGCTCGCCCGTCGCGAGGCAGAGATCGCTGCCATGCGCGGCACCTACGACGCTCTGGTAGAGGACCTGCAGGACGAAGTGGCCGCGGGGCAGATCGAGATCGAGCGACTCAGTTCATCGCTGAATCTGAATCTCAGTCAAGGGGTGTTGTTCGGGAACGCGAGCGCGGATGTGAGCCCGGGTGGAGTCGGAGTGCTGCGGAAGTTGGCCACCCAGCTCAGTGGAATCAACTATCAGGTCGAAATCATCGGACACACCGACAATGTTCCCATCGGGCGGTCCTATCCGTCGAATTGGGAACTGGCCGGGGCACGCGCGAGTTCGGTGGTGAGACTGCTCGCGGATGCGGGTGTCGATCCGTCGCGCATGTCCGCGGTCTCGCGGGGCGAGTATGCCCCGATCGCGTCGAATGAGACCGCGCAGGGCCGCGCCAGCAACCGTCGCATCGAAATTCGATTGACCCCGAATACCAGCGCGTCGGGACCCGAGGACGGGATGGACGGGGATGCGACGGAACTCGAAGCGGTCGGCGCACAACCGATCGCGCCAGGCGGGCCGGCATCGGGCGAGAGGACGATCCCAGGCGATCCCAGCGGGCACAGCCCGGGTTCGTGAGCCGAAAGCGGGCAGTCCGCGAACATCTGGAGTCGCTGTTTCGCGCCGCTCTGGATGCCGTCGACCCAGCTGCCGCAGTCCGTCGTGCCGTTGAATTCGATGGCGGGCAACTCGCGATCGCGGGGCGCCCCGTACCGGACGATGCCCGCGTCTTCGTGCTCGCGGTGGGGAAGGCCGCGTTACCGATGGCTACCGAATTCGAAGCCATTGTCGGGTCGCGGATCGCGTCGGGCCTCGTGGTCGCGCCGGATGTCGATTCGAACGGCAAGACGTTGAGCTGGTGTTCGCTGCAGCGAACCGCGCACCCGATTCCGGATGCGCGCAGCGAGCGGGCGGGGCTGGCTGCGATCTCGTTGGTTGCATCCCCTCGGCGAAACGACGTACTGGTTGCGATGATATCAGGGGGGGCATCGAGTCTGCTCAGCTGTCCGGCGCAAGGCATCGCGATCGACGAACTCGCAGCGACGACGGCCGGATTGATGGAAGGCGGAGCCGGCATCGACGAATTGAATACCGTACGAAAACATCTGAGCCGGGTTGCCGGTGGGCGCCTGGCGGCGCACGTCGGTTGCGATCGGGTAGAGCAACTCGTGATCTCGGACGTACCGGGCGACCGACTCGATGTGATCGGCTCGGGGCCTTTGGTTGGGGATCCGTCGACCTACGCGGATGCGCTGGCAGTGCTGGATCGCCATCTGTCATCTTCCCGCGTCCCGGCTTCAGTACTCGCGCACCTGAACTCGGGCGTACGTGGCGAGTTGGGCGAGACGCCGGCGCCGGGTGCGGCGATGCTGGACCGTGTGGCAACGACGCTTCTCGCGAACAATGAGACCGCACTGGCGGCCGCGGCCCGCGCTGCGAGGCGAACGGGAATCCGCACCGTGGAACTGCCCGGTGCGCTCCGTGGTGCGGCCCGCCTGGC
>JAJDAM010000349.1 GCA_029261905.1 Deltaproteobacteria bacterium | reverse complement strand
GGGCTCGGGTTCAATTTCGCGGGTACCCGACTGTTTGCGACAGACCGTTGCGATGGCTCGTTTGCCGCGATCGAATATTCCCCGATCGACACCGGGGCGAGTCGCTTTGGCGGTCAACGAGTCACCGATTTCGCAGCGGCCCGCGCCTCGACGAGTACGCGCCCGCGCGGTGCCGGCAGACTCGTCGTCCGACCGGAACGGCTGACCAACTTCAGCGGTCCCGACGTGTTCGTGCTGGTCGATGAACCCGAGGGGATGGTATGCGCACTGTTCGTCGACGCCGTCTCGCCCTGATCATCGGGGCGCTCGTCGCCACCCTGTTGCTGGCTCGTTGGACGGGCGTCGGGCAGGTCGACGAAAACCGCAGTACTGCGGAGTCGATCGAAACCATCGAGACGCTGACGTCGAAGCGCCGCGTCGCTTCTCTGCGCGGCGAGACCCCGCCCGCCGAGCAGGCGGCTGGCGCCCCGGGTCTCGCTTCAGGATCCGAACCCCACGGTGACCCGCCAGTCGTTCCCGCTGAAAGCCCGCCGCCCGACGAAGACAAACTGGCCGAAGACGCAATCGAGCCGATTTTCCTCGAGCCGCTCGCGCTGGCCGAGGGTGGGCCGACGTTCACGCTGGCCGGCTTCGACCCCTACGCACCGCGCGAACTGGTTGCGTGGCGCATCCTCCACGGTCGCGCGGTAATCATGAGCCGGGGGTCGAGCGGCCCGGGCGGTGTGATCCGATTCCCAGAGATCCCGGCACCGCGCGACGGCTTCGAGGTGGTCGTCAGCGAGGCCGGCCGGAGGCCCGAGTTGCAGGGCGCATCACTGAGGCGCACGCTCGACGCCAGGGCGCCTGAGGCGCCCCACGCGCAGGTTTCTGGGATCGGCGGCGAGTACGATCTGCACATAGTGCCCCGCGAGACCACTGGCGCCGTGTTGATCGCTGACTTCGCGGGCAACGTTTTTGCCAGGTATGAGGTTCCGGACGATCCGGCCCCCTCCAATCGCGTGATCGACATCGCACTGACGCTGCCCGAGACCGACACCGAGATATGGATGGCCCACCAGCTCGGCGGCGGGCGCGTCTCGCAATGGCGCGTCGTGCGCTTCGCGCAACCGGACATCGACCCGGGTGGCGGCTAGCGGGTCAAGCGACCTCGTCGCTTTCGGGTTCCGGATGGTCGGCGCGCAGGTATTCGCACAACACCCGGCAGGCATCGGTCGCGGTGAAGATCCCGACGAGCTTCGACTTCCGCACGACTAACACGGAGCCGATGTGCGCCTCGGCCATTCCGCTCAGCGCCTTGTCGAGCGGCTCGGAAGTCTCCACCACGTAGGGGTTGTGGACCATCACGTCATCCACGAACAGTTCGTTGCCCGGTGAAATCCCGAGCGCCGGGTCGAGCGAACGCTTCAAGTCGCGATCGCTCAGCACGCCGACGAGTTTGCTCCCTCGCTTCACGGGCAGATGCCGAACGTCGTGCTCGTGCATCATGTGCCGCGCGGCCCGCAGCGGTGCATCGACATCGATCGAGTACGGGAATGGGGTCATCACGGACTGAACACTCGGGATCTTCTTCACAGGACATTCTCCTCGATCATCTGGGTGAGAGTGCGTGATTTTTGTGGCGTTCGCTCGCGAGTCATAGGATCATCGGAGGATGTCGCCGGCTCGCTGTCTCTGTGGATTCTGCTCGAGTACCGCTGCAGTGAGGACGGCAGTCGTTGCCGTGCTGTCGATGCACGTGTTGCTGTTTGCGGGTCCGGCGGCCGCCTGCCGGATGGCTCCTCCACCACCGGGTCCCGACGAAGAGCTGGCGGCCGCGCAAGTCGAAATCCATTCGCACGACGCCCACACGAAGGACGACCAGCCGCCCTACGTCGGTGCCGGCTGGACCGAGCTGGCCGCCGGCGCACCGGAGGTCGAGTTCGGCTCGTCGGGTGTCACGCTTCGCTCGTGGATTCCGCTCGCCGATCTTCATCCGAGTGCGACCGACGGAAATGACTGCTGGGGCTACACGTCGCCATCCGGGCGCGAGTACGCATTGATCGGGTTGAATACCGGGACCGGGATCGCCGAAGTGACCAATCCCTACAGCGCGCAGGTGATTGCCCATGTTCCCTCGGTGACGAGTATCTGGCGCGACATCAAGACCTACTCCCACTACGCCTACACGGTCAGCGAGGGAGGCGGCGGAATTCAGGTGCTCGATCTCGATTTGATCGACAGCGGCGTGATCACCGACCTCGGCAACATCACGACCGGCGGAACGGTCAAATCCCACAACGTGGCCATCAACGAAGAGAGCGGACGGTTGTATCGCGCCGGCGGTGGCAACAGCGGAACCACCGGGTTGCGAATCTACAGCCTGGCGGACCCGGCTGTTCCGCTGCTGGTCGGCACCTGGCTCACGCGGTACTGCCACGACACCCAGGTGGTCACCTGGACCGAGCCGCCCTACGTCGGCGTCGAAGTCGCGTTCTGTTATGCGAACAATACGCCGGGTGGGGGAGCGCCCGGGTTGGAGATTCTCGACGTCACCGATCCCCAGAACATCACGACCATCGGTTCGCTCAATCTGGCCGTTCCGCCGATCTTCTCGCATGCGGCGAGTTTCTCGCACCAGGGCTGGTTGTCGGAGGATCGCAAGTTCATCTATTTCAACGACGAGGTGGACGAGTCGGCGTCGGGCTTCGATACCACCACGAGAATTCTCGACGTGCAGGATCTGTCGAATCCGATTCAGGCCGGAATCTTCACGAACTCGACCCCGGCGCGCGATCACAACCTGTACACCGTGGGTAGTCGCGTGTATCAAGCCAACTACCGCAGTGGGTTTCGCATCCTCGATGCCTCGACACCCCTGTCGTTGTTCGAGATCGGTCACTTCGACACCTATCCCCCCGACGACAACGCGTTGTACAACGGGCTGTGGAGTCTGTATCCCTATTTCGATAGCGGGACCATCATCGGGAGCGACATTGAAAAGGGCCTGTTCGTCTGGACCATCGACCAGGACGAGGTGCCGGCAACGGATGATTGGGGAGTCGTTGCGCTCATGTTGCTCATCATGTCGATCGC
>JAJDAM010000348.1 GCA_029261905.1 Deltaproteobacteria bacterium | reverse complement strand
TCGCACTCTGCCGCGCACACCCTGAAGGTTCGAGATCTGCACGCTCTCGATGGTTCTACCGTTTTCCGACGGAGTCAGACCCACCGCCGTAGCGTGCAAGAGTACGCGGACGTTACGGGAGGAGGTCAGATCGCTGCTGCTGTTGAACGTAAAGCGGTCGAACCTCTCATCGAACTGCCAAAAGGCCGGTTGGATCTTCTGTAGTGACGATTCGAAGCCCGGGAGGACGTTGTCATCGACCGGCGTCAGATCCAGCGATTTCTGCGCATCGCGATAGTAGGTGCGCAGCTGGTCCTTCTCGAACGGCCAGCCACTGTGCTCGACCCAGCTTCGGGTTTGAAAATCAATCTCGTCGAGCTGCGCGGATCGTCCGCCCCAAACCGCCGTAGTACCGCCGAAGAACCGCAGCCGGGATTCGGCCAGCGGGTAGTACGGGAACCCCACGGACTCGCCCTCCGCGAGTTCGTGCATCGGTGATTCATGGTCTTTTCCGCCACTTTCGAGCAGCAAGATTTCACGGCCGGTATGGAGAAGATTTCGCGCGACCGTGATTCCCGCGGCACCCGCACCGACGATGCAGATATCGGTTTCGATCACGGCGTCGGCAGCGCTGGTTGCGAAATCCTGGATCATCGAGTTCTCTTGAAAATCAAGTCGCTCGCGGAAAGAGCGAGTACCCCGGTGCTGCTGATCACTGCACCGAGGGTGGCCATGGCAACACCGGACAGACCCTTGGAATCCACCAGAATCACGGCCAATGTCAAATAGAGAATCGTTGCAAGGAATTGGGCGAACACGATCTGCTTGGTGCGGCCCGTCGAAGATAGAAGCGGTTCGAGTGGAAAAGCAACGACTGATACGAGGCCCCCGACGGCCAGCCACAGCATCGGTTCGTAGGCCCCGGCATAGTCGACTCCAACGAAGGTCGTGATCAACCTCTGGCCAAATGCGAACAGCACGGCGAAGACGCCGGCTGCGATCCCGCCCACGAGGAGCGATGTCCGGAGCATCATCGAGCGTCTCCGCTCGTGATTCGAATCGCTCTGTAGTTTGGCGAGTTCGGGGTAGATGGCCGGGATCAGGAGTTTCGACGCCGGTTTGATCAGGATGTCCGAGAACTGCTGCGCGATCCGGAATACACCCGCCGCGGCGGGGCCCAGCAGTGCGCCGGCCAACAGCAATCCGATTTGTGCATGGCTGACAAACAGGCCGCGGCTGATATTGAGCGACAGGATGAAACGCCAGATTCCCTCTTCCGGGGCGAGCTGCCTGTCGTGTGAGCGCCCGATTTGATTCAGCAGTCCACGTTTGGCGAGCTGGTTCCAAGCCATCCACAGCAGCACGAGCCGCGAAGCGACCGCCGCCACGAACCAGACGACCAGAAATGCCACGAGCCCTCCACCGGTGAAGAACAGGTAGAGCGTTCCGGCCAGTCGGATCGCCGGTGCAATCGTCGTTTGAAGAGCGATCAGGTCGAATCGGTCGAGAAGCCGGAGGACCCCGAGCGGTGTCGATACCATCACCATTGCGATGATCGAAAGCCCGTAGAGGCGCGCTTCGTCATGAAATCCGACGGGGACGGCGAACAGATCCCCTGCGGTGCCGATCAAGATCATGATGATCGAGACGCCAAACAGCGCCGCCAGTGCGTCGAGCAGCGTGGTGAACTTCAACAAGCGTTGCAGCCGAACCGGGTCGTCGGTTTCGAGCGCGTCGGCTCCGTAGCGAATGACCGCCTGCCAGGTCTGGAAGCGAATGATCTGCGACAGCCCGAAGACGAGCCCATGGATCAGGCTGAGAACGCCAAACGCTTCCATTCCCAACGCACGAGCGGCAAGGGCGACGAACGCCAACGACATCACGGCCTGCGCCAGCTTGCCAACGGATACGATGCTGGCGCTGCGAAGCGGTTTGAACCACGGGGCCGATGCTCGAGCCGCTCTCATACTTCGACTCATCTCTGGGCTGGTTTCCGAGCTGGCCCAGCATGGATCAGGCAAAGCCGTAAAGCGAATCAGCAGGTTCCGGAAATGCTTGGGACGGAAGGGGTTTTCCCGCAGTAGGCTCGGGCGGAATCGACCGCGCGATCACGTCCAGGTGAGAGCGATGGCCGCGTGATGCGGCCATCGCGTCTACACCTGGGCTTGAAATGGCCTGAAAAGAGCCTGCAAAGGAACCTGGAACGAGGAACTAACGTCGTTCTAGAACGACGCCTTGCGGTAAGCAGCGACCACGGCCGCGCCTCCGAGTCCCAGGTTGTGTTGCAGCGCAATCTTCGCTCCATCGACCTGGCGCTTGTCGGCTTCGCCGCGCAGCTGCCAGTTGAGCTCGGCACACTGCGCGAGACCCGTAGCGCCGAGCGGGTGACCCTTCGAGATCAGGCCGCCGGACGGATTGATGACTACCTGGCCGCCGTAGGTGTTGGCGCCAGAATCGATGAATTCACCAGCCTTGCCCTCCGGGCAGAGTCCGAGTCCTTCGTAGGTCACCAGCTCGTTGCACGAAAAGCAGTCGTGGAGTTCTACGACGTCCACATCTTCCGGGCCGACGCCGGACTGCTCGTAGACCATCTGCGCGGCGCGCTTGGTCATGTCGGTGCCGATCAGCTTCATGCTGCTCTTCTCGCTGAACGTGGTCTCGAAGTCCGTGGTCATCGCCATGCCGAGGATCTCGACGGCCTTGTCCTCGAGCCCGTGTTTCTTGACGAACTCCTCGCTGCAGACGATCGCGGCACCCGCGCCATCCGATGTCGGACAGCACTGCAGCTTCGTCAGCGGGTCGTACACCATGGGAGCGTTCTTGATGTCTTCCAGCGAGTACTCGTCCTGGAACTGCGAGTAGGGATTGTTGACCGAGTGCTTGTGGTTCTTCCAGCCGATCTTCGCGAAGTGTTCGGCTGTCGTGCCGTAGCGCTCCATGTGTTCGCGGCCCGCGTTTCCGAAAAACTGCGCTGCGGCAGGAGCCTTCGGCTCGTAGCCGCGCATCTCGATCATCGCGCCCGCGTGCTTGTCCATCGGGTTCGTGCGATCGGTGTACTTGATCCCCAGCGAGCCCTTTTCCATCTTCTCGAATCCGAGAGCCAGCGCGCAATCGACGAGGTCGCCTTCGACGAACTGCTTCGCCATGAACAGCGCGGTCGATCCGGTCGAGCAGTTGTTGTTGACGTTGTAGATCGGGATTCCGGTCAGACCGAGCGTGTACACAGCCCGCTCGCCGCAGGTCGAATCGCCGTAGCAGTATCCGACGGCTGCTTGCTGGATTTCGCTGTAGTCGATTCCCGCGTCCGCGAGCGCGTTGGTCCCCGCTTCCTTGGCCATGTCCGGATAGTCCCAGTCCTTGGATCCGGGCTTCTCGAACTTGGTCATTCCGACGCCCACTACGAATACTTTCTTGCCCACGATCTGACTCCTTTTTTGGCCTTGTCTCGGCATTTTCGGCGCGCTTCGGGCCCTCGGGTCCCGAGTTCATATGGCTCGCGCAGCCGGAATTTTGGATGAGATTGGATTGTGTTGCTGGGTTGACTCTTGGGTTGACTCTAGAGTCAATCAGCTTAGCCGACCCGATCTGCCGGCGCTGAGGGCCTGAAGCGCAGATCGAGTGGGTATTGTCGAGCATCGTGGGTTCGACGCAGTGGCCGCCAGAATCGGGAGAGTCGATTTGATCAAAGCTGACAGATGTTCCGCCGTACGGTTTGGGCCGGCGGTTGTTGTGCTCGCCGCGGTTGTGACGGGAATCGTGGCCTGTTCGAGCGAGGAGCAGAGCAACGCACCGTCTGAGCCCAGCCCGACACGGGAAACCGCGTGGGTCGAGATCGGTGAGGAACTCTTCGAGCTGGAATTGGCTCTGGACCCCCGCACGAGGCATCGCGGGCTCGGGGGCCGGCGCTCGATCTCACCTACGGGAGGCATGTTGTTCGTCAATGAAGTCGCGAAGCCTGTTGGAATGGTGATGCGCGACTGCCCGATCCCAATCGATGTCGCGTTCCTGGACGATGACGGCCGAATTGTCGCCACCCATGAGATGGAGCCCGAGCTGCCGCGATCTCGTAGTGAGAGCGCTCGGCAGTACGAAGCCAGACTGCCGATTTACCGCAGCGGCGGCCCGGCCCGGTTTTCGGTCGAAACGGCGGGCGGCCGGTTGGCCGAATTGGGTGTCGGCGTCGGGGATCTGCTGGTTTTCGATACGCGGGACGTGCTGGAACGCGCTGGGGTGGTGGTCTCACCAGAACTCTGAAATTTCCAACCTGATGGATAGTCAGATTCCGCGAATTCGTCGTATACTGCGATCTCACGACATTCGCTCTCTGGAGACCCCACCGATGGAAGCCACGACTGTCCCCTCACCGGCTCTTGCAGAGGCCGATCACGAGTTCATTCCCGGGATCCGATTGCTGGCCCGATTGGCGCGAGTCGCTGAGAGAGCCTGCCAGGAATCGGGGATCAGCTTGCCCCAGTACCGCCTTCTGGTCAGTATTTCGAGCGGTCCACAGCGCGCAAGTGACCTGGCTGTTCAGGTCGGTGTCAGCCGCCCGACGTTGACATCGCTGGTCGATGGGCTCGCGCAGGGCAATCTGCTGCGACGTATCCCGGTTCCCAGCGATCGCCGTGGGATTCAACTCGTGCCGACCGAAGAGGGGCGACAAGCCATGCGTCGCGCCGAAAGCGTGCTTTCGAGCCGGTTTCTGGAACTGGTACCTCGCGACGTGGCATCCACCGTCGCACCCGTCATCTTGGCTGTGGAAGCGGCTCTGAACCAGGTGGCCGAATCCAACTGAGCGACTCCAGTGCCGGCGCGAACTGGCCGACAAGTGCCTCCCCGCGAATTGAACCGCGAATTACAACTTCGCAAAATGGATGGGTGTGATTACCATCACATTTC
>JAJDAM010000347.1 GCA_029261905.1 Deltaproteobacteria bacterium | reverse complement strand
GCTCGGTGAGATCCCGGCCCAATATGCCGCAGACCTCCTGCGACCAGAGCATCTCGTTCGTCTCGACTGTCCACTCCCAGTTCCCGATACGCGCCAGACGTTGCGCACTGGCCAGGCGTTGCTCACTCGCCTGCAGTTCCGCATGCGTCTGGCCCAGTTCGAGCATGGCGTCGTGGGCACGCAACAAGAAACGGATTCGATGGCGAAGTACGTGCCAGTCGAGTGGCTTCGCAATGAAGTCGGTCGCACCGGCCTGAAACGCTCGATCGATACAGTCCGTGTCGTTGCGAGTCGTGACCATCAGGATCGGAAGGTCGGCAGTCTCGGGGATCGCTCGCAGCTTCCGACAGATCTGGAAACCATCGTTGTCAGTAAGTTCGACATCGAGGAGGATCAGATCGAATGCCCGATCTTCGATGCATTCGATCGCTCGATCACCGCTTTCGACTGCGAGTGATTCGAATCCAATGGCCTCGAGAGACTCGCACGCCAGCAGGCGCACCATCGGATCCTGATCAATGACCAGTACCCGCGGCGTTCTCCGATATGCCTGATCACTCATCGAGCGTCAACGTCGGCCTGCGGTTGCCGCCCGCTGTCGGGTCGTTCGTGACCCGGCCCGCAGCATCCGAGGGTGCTCCGAAGCTCAGTCCGACACGCGTCCAGCTCACACGGTCCTCCGGTGCCATTGCGCGATCCCGAAGGCGCCGCGATTCGGCGGCTGAATCCTCAGGCACTCACTCTGGCCCCGCGACGATCTCGGGGCAGGCTCCTGACCTGGTTGTTGATCGGTTCAAGTCCATCGCCACTTGACGATCTTCAGGGCCATTGGAATCGGATCGTTCCTCCTCACCTTGAAACTTCGCATCACGCGGGAGTCGAGTTCGAGCGCGCGAAGCAATCCTTGCCCGCTGACAACGGCCCGGCGGTTGGTTCGCAGGACCGAGCACCCGTCTCAAGTGCTTGCAGGCTTGCTCCGAAAATGTGTGGATGGGGATTGCCTCGGTCCAGGCGCTGCTGTGCTCGATGGTTGCGTTGTCGGCTGCGGCGATTCACGCATTCACGTACGCCCTTCGCCGAAAAGAGCCGGCCCATCTCTGGCTAGCAATCAGCGCACTCGGAATCGTTGGAATCGCCATCTCTACCGCTCTGCTCTACGAGTCATCGAGCGCCGCGGACGGGGAATTCTGGCAGCGGGTGATGTTGGCGACCGCGGCCCCGACCCTCATTGGGTTCCACTATTTCTCGTTGAGCCTGCTGGAAGTCGAGGATTCACCGCTCGACCGCTGGTTCGGACTCGTTGCGTGCGCGATGGTCTTTCAGGCCTTTTGGCCCGGCCTCGTATTCAGCGGCGAGGTGATCGAGCGCAGATTCGCGTACCTGGATCTACATCACCATGCGCGCGACCTCGGACCGGTCGGGGCCGTCGTCGTGGTGATGTTCGCGGCGTACACGGCTTTCGTGGCGCGTATCTGGTTCGTACACCGCGCAAGGATCAACGAAGGCAAGAACCTGTTGATCGCGTCGTTCGCCTTTCTGCTGTTGACGGGGATCAGCGACCTCGCGGTCGGCACACGACTGATCGAAGCACCCATGACGGTCGTGTTTGGATACACGGCTTTTCTCGCCGCGCTCTCATCGATACTGGTGCGACGGCTCGTCTACTCGATGGACGAGGTAGAGCGCAGCGCTGAGGAGCTTCACGAACTCGTCGATCAGCGCACAGAGGAAATACGGGAGAAAGATCTGCAGCTTGCACACGGCGAGCGCATGGCGACAATCGGCACACTGGCGGCCAGCGTGGCCCATGAGATCAACAACCCGATCGCGTTCGTTTCATCGAACCTGAATCATCTCGAAACCCTGACGAAAGAAACCGAACACGGCGAGATCGCGGAGATCATCTTCGAATGCCGCGAAGGGGTCGACAGAGTCAGAGGCATCGTCGCGGACCTCTTGTCGATGGCGCGCCGCGGCGATGGGTTCGAAGAGCCCGTCGACCTGGTGGAAGTGGTTCGATCGGCACTCGGCATGCTCGCAAACGAGGCGCGTTTTCGTACCCGGCTCGAGACTGACCTCGCGCCGGTCCCGCCCGTGCTGGGCGATTCGCGACTTCTGGGCCAGGTCGTCGTCAATCTGGTTCTGAATGCGATACATGCGATTCCCGAAGGCGATCCCGAGTCCAACCGCATCCATGTGTCGACTTCGAGCGAGGGCGAGCGGGTTCGACTGACCGTTCGCGATACCGGACCAGGGATTCCGGAGGAGCTGGTACCGCGCATCTTCGACCCGTTCTTCACGACCAAGCCGAAAGACAAGGGCACCGGACTCGGCCTCGCCGTAACCCACCAACTCGTCACACGGTACCGCGGTACGATCGCGGTCGACACGAATGCTTCGGGAACCTCGATCGTCGTCGACTTGCCGAACGCACCGACCGGGTAGGGTCGTTCCAGAGTCGGCATTCGTCTCGGCACATCCTGCTGCGAGCTCGATCCTCACCGATCGCCCTTGTGACCGGATTGCGTAGAATGAGCCAATGCGGATCACGATGGTGAAGAAGCGGCTCGCCAATGGAGAG
>JAJDAM010000346.1 GCA_029261905.1 Deltaproteobacteria bacterium | reverse complement strand
CGGTTCGGAGATCCAACGCGCGGCCATGTACTGCTCGCGCGTCAACGGCTTTTCGTACATCAACGCGGCCGGATTCCGGTTGGCCATCTTGCGGACCGCGATCGCGACGTTCGCCAGGTGGTCGCGCGTTGCGCCGGTTTCGTGCATGTACCGGCGAGTGAGCATCGCGATCTCATCGACCGGGCGCAGCAGGCCGAAGGGGCGCGTCCAGGTCGCCGGCGCCGACGGCTGAGCCGCGACGTTCGCCCACGGGCGTCCCCCGGAGCCGCGTTTGCGCGATCGCCATGCGACACCCACGCGACATTGGCCGGTCGCGATCGCCATCGCGAGGTGTCCGACCGTGGCCGGCCCCGCACCGCCACCGTATCCAACCTGGCTGAAATAGGTGATGTCGCCGGCGCCGAGGTTCTTGGCGATGTCGACCTCGTCGGTGGTCTCCATCGTGTAGGACGCCAGACCATCGACTTCGTCCGGGGCGATGCCCGCATCATCGAGCGCTGCCAGGATCGCGGTGACGGCGAGTTTCTTCTCGGAGCCATCGAGTCGTTTGGCGAACTCGGTCTGGCCGATGCCGACTATCGCAGCTGCATCTTTGAACATTCGGATCCGGTGCCCTCGTTATCGGCACCGTAGCGAACGACACCGGTCGATACCGGACGCCTGGCCTCGGAAGCGCCCAGCCGCGACGGGGGATCCGAGACGACTCGGGTGCCCCGTCGGCTGGAATACCTCAGGCTGCTTGCCCTCAGTTGTGTCGGGCTCGCCGAATCCGGACCGAACTCCTGTCCTGCAGCCGGTCGAGTCGCCGGCGTTCGCGGGGACCGAGGCGGCCATCGTTGTGGCGGAAGCGTCGCTCTGTTCGCTCGATCTTCGCCTGCTCCCGAGTCAACCGGCGCGCTTCCCTTCGATTGATGGATCCGTCTTCGATCCCCGCGGCAATCCGCGCGCGCTGGCGGTGTTCTCGCGCATTGACGCCTCCATTGGCATCGGCCGATCCAACCCAGAGCACACTGACGCACAAACCGGCGGTAATCGCACCCAACTTGCTGATGAAACGCATTTTCGATCCTCCCTGAATTGCCTCTTTTTTCCTACGACTCACTCCCACTCACTCCGACGCGACGACACCTTCACCGGTAACCGCCTCATTCCGGAACGGCCGATTCATTCCCATTCCGTTCCTCTGTGTACCCGAACCGATCAGTCCCGATCCCGGTGTTTTTACGCAGTGCCTGTCAGAGTGTCTGGATCTCTCAAACACCACCTCGGGAAAAAGGTTGTGCAAAAACGCCGATTCGACGGTGTACAATCGGCATCTGCCGATGTCCGACGAGTCCTCTCACACCTCTCTGTCGAAGCTGGGCTCGGGCGGCACGCAAGATCGCCTGGGCTTTCGCCTCGTATTGGCGACGCTTTTTCGTTGCGTGCGCTTGTTGCGGCCCGTTCGCTGGCATGTGGCCGGGTTGTTCGGAGGCTTCGCGCTGGCGTACTGCGTGATGGTGCCGACCGTCCTGGTCACGTTCGACCTGTTCTGGACGCGATCGCTCGAGGGCAAACCGATGACGCCCGAGAGTGCGGCGTTCTTCGGGTTCGATGTCGCTGCGGCTGCGGCAGACGCGAAAACACTCGATCCGGAAATTCGGCGAACCATCGCCCGCCGCGGCCTCGTGATCGCCGGCGTCGCCTTCGGCGCAATGATCCCGGCCATCATTGCGCTGTACTACTGGCAGGTGTGGATCCTGCAGCGCGTCAACCAGTTGCTACGTGTCGAGATGCTCGAGCGGCTGCAGGCGTTGTCGCTGCGCTTCCACGCCGAGAATCGCGTCGGGGACGCGATCTATCGCTTGTACCAGGACAGCGCGATGGTGACGCAATTGATCGACGTGCTGTTCCTGACGCCGATTACCGCATTCTCGCGTTACCTCGCGCTCGTCGCGCTCGTCGCGGTGTTCGATCCGATGCTGAGCCTGGCGCTGGTCTTGATCTGGCCCCCCGTGATCGTGCTGGGTGCGCTCTTCTCGCAGCGGCTACGGGTCGGGTTTCGCGCCGCTCGCGAGGCGAACAGTGATCTCACGTCCCGCATCCAGGAGACGCTGACCGGGATTCGTGTCATCAAGGCGTACGGCGCCGAGCTTCGCGAGCAGGATCGCTTCGAGTCCGAGTCCATTCATGCATTCGAGCAAGCGGCGATCGCCCGCTCTCGGCTCGCCCGATTCAACGTGGCCGTCTTCTGGGTGGTCGGTGGGGTGCTGCTGTTCGGCAGTGGTTGGGCCGCATTGGCGACGATGGAGGGGCGGCCGCTGTACATGGGGGCTGCGATCGCGGCGGCGGGTCTGGGCACCTGGAATCTGGGCCTGTACAACGCATTCAAGTTCCTGTTCGGCTCGAGTTCTGATTCGGTCCGCTTGTTGATGAAGACCTGGGGGCGAACCCAGGACATCGCGATCGGCCTCGACCGGGTCTTCGAGCTGCTCGACGTCGAGCCCGAGGTGCAGGAAGACGAGGACGCGCTTCCGCTCGAGGGAATCGAGCGAGGCGTCGCGTTCCGGGGCGTGTCGTTTTCCTACGAACCCCAGCGACCCGTGCTCGACGACGTCGAGTTCGACGCTCGTGTGGGCGACATCACCGCGATCGTCGGGCCGACCGGGTCGGGTAAGAGCACACTGATGGCCTTGTTGCTGCGGCTCTTCGATCCCGAAACCGGCAGTGTCGAACTGGACGGCACCGACATCCGTCGCTTCAAGCTCGACGATTTGCGCAGCCGGATCGCGATCGCACTGCAGGAGAACATTCTGTTCGGAACGACCGTGCGCGAGAACATCCGCTACGCAGTTCCCGATGCGAGCGACGAGCGGGTCGCACACGCCGCGGCGATTGCGTGTGCGGATCGTTTCATCGCGCAGCAGCCCGATGGCTACGACACGTTGCTCGGCGAGCGCGGTACCAAGCTCAGTTCCGGTCAGCGCCAGCGCCTGTCGATCGCGCGGGCCATCGTCAAGGACACCGACATCTTGATTCTCGACGAACCCACCGCGTCGCTCGACGCGTCGACCGAGGCGGACGTACTGCGAAATCTTGCCGAATGGGGCAAGCAGCGGGCGATTTTCCTGATCACGCACCGGCTTTCGACGATCCGGCGGGCCGACAAGATCGTGTTTCTGCGCGATGGCAAGGTCGC
>JAJDAM010000345.1 GCA_029261905.1 Deltaproteobacteria bacterium | reverse complement strand
GGAAGCCAGCCTGGAAACCGACGCGGAAGCAGACCTGGAAGGAAAGCCGGACGAGAAACGCGATGAGGAGCCGGCGAGAGCCGAGATTCCGCGCACGATGACGGGTTTCTGGATACCGCGCGCCGTCTTGGTGGAACCGCCACTGCGTGCAGTCGAGTGCTTTCGCCACTTCGCCGTCAAGGTCAATCGCGAACTCGAGCAGCGCAAACAGAATTCGGTCCTCGTTACCAGCGCGCTGCCCGAGGAGGGCAAGACGACGGTTTCGTGCAACCTCGCGCTCGCGATCGCCTCGATTTCCGGTGGCCGGCCGACGGCGCTGGTCGATCTGGACCTGCATCGGTCAGCGGTCAGCCGGGTGATGAACATCTCGCCCAGAATCGGTTTCGAACATGTGTTGGCGGGCGAGGCCTCTCTTCAGGAAGCTCGAGTTGCGACGGATCTGCCCGGCTTCGATCTCTACCCGGTCGCAACACCACTCCATCACACCACCCGAAAAGCCTACGAGCTCCTGGCCGGACCGCATTTCCAATCCGCGCTGAAACTGCTGACGAGAAACTACGATCGGATCGTGTTCGACGCTCCACCGGCCCTGCTCGTTCCCGACGTAGCGCTCGTCGCCAACCACATTCCGACCTGCGTGGTCGTGACACGAAGAGGAGTCACGAAGAAAAGCTCGTACCTCGAACTCCTCTCCATGGTTCCGCAGGAGAAGTTCATCGGGACCTTCCTGAACGAAGAATCCGGTTTGGGACGTCCACACTACGCCTACTACTTCGAAGGCGAGGAAAGCGCTCAATAACCCATGGCTACAGAAGAAACAGACGACTTCGAGGGCGGCGGGATCCCCGACTTCCTGCGCGATCCGGTGGGAGCGGTTCGGCGACGCTGGGTGCGGATGCTCGTGACGCTGCTGCTGGGACTCACCGCAACGATCGTCTTCGTTGCGAGACAGCAACCGATGTACGCGTCGTTCGCGACGGTGCTCGTCACGAGCCAGCAGATTCGGGAAGACCTCGTTCGTTCTACCGTCCAGGAAGACAGCTTTCAGCGGATCAACGCGTTGATCAACTCGCTGTTGTCCCTGAATACGCTCACCTCGCTGATCGAGGAGTTCGACCTGTACCCCGAACTGCGGAACTCCTTGACGCTGGCCGAGATCGCCGCCGCAATGCGGGGATACGTCACGATCGAAGCCCAGCAGGGGGCTGGCTGGTCGAAGCGTGACAGCGCGCGGGTCTATTCGATCACCTTCGAAAACCCCGATCCAAAGGTCGCGGCCCAAGTCGCGAATGCGCTGGCCGGCCGATTTACCGACGAGAGCATCCGGCTCCGGACCCAGCAGGCGAATCTCGCTACGAACTTCCTGAAGTCTGAACTCGAGCGTTCCGAGACCGCACTGCGCGAGCAGAACACGACCATCCGTGAGTTCAAGGAACTCAACCGTGGTGAACTTCCGGGCGATCTCCAGGCCAATCTGATGAGGCTCGATCGCCTGCAGCAGCAACGGCAATCGCTCGCTCTTCAGATCACCGAGGCGGAGAACCGACGTGTGTTGGTCAACCAGGGGGTGGCGGCCGCCGATGCACCCCTGTCGACGCCCGAGCAGCGGCTGGCAGCCGTTCGCGCGAAGCTACGAGTCGAACTCGAAAAGTACACCGAGGAGCACCCTTCGATCGTGTTGCTTCGTGACTCGATCGCGCGCCACGAAGCCGAGATCGCCGCAACTCCCGAGAAAAACCCGGCTTCCTCAGCAGCGCCCGCAGCGGCGGGACTCGAGATCGCGGCGTTGCGCAGGCAACTGGTAGCGACCGAGGTGGCCCTTTCGGAACTCGACACCAACGTCACTCGGACTCCGGCGCGGCAGGAGGAGTTGGCTGCTCTGCAGGAGCGGGAGACGGTCTTGCGCGAGAACTACCTGAACTTCCTTCGTAAAGTCCAACAGGCCGAGCTGGCACAGAGCCTCGAGGCGGCCCAACAAGGCGCGCGGTTCTCGATCGCCGATCGGGCGACTCCCCCGACGCAGCCCACCAAAGCTCGCGTGAAATTCTTGATCGTCGGTGTACTGGCGTCCCTGGTGCTCGCCGCCGCGGTCGGGCTTCTGCTCGAAGCCCTCGATCCCGTGCTGGTGTCCAAAGATCAGATCGAATCGTTGAGCCCACTGCGCGTACTGGGATCGGCGCCGCGCCTGGTCGGCTAGCCGGAGAAGGTCCTCACCAGGTGCGGTCGGCGCTAGTTCGTCAGCCGCGGCCGTCCGGGGATTCCGAGCGGTATCGTGTAGATCCGCTCGTTGGACAAGTCGCTGGTTTCCTGTGAGTTGTAGGCCCTGAGCGCGACGTAGGCGGGCTTGCTGCCATCGATCTCGATCGAAACCTGGTAGATCCCGTTTATCGGCGTGAGGCCAGCGAAGTCGACTTCGAATTCGGGCTCGTAGTTCTCGGACGAGTAACCTACGAAGACCCGAAAGCCTGCCACCTGCGAAGGAGTCGGATGCGTCCAACGGAGCGTGGTCATTTCGGCGGCGCTGACCGACGCGGCGAGAAGTCCCAGCGTCACAGCGGCCAGCAGGAGGCGGATTCTTGATCGCATTTCCATTTCCTTTCGATCATCGATCATCGATCATCCGATCGTCCGATCATCGTGTCGATGGCTCGTTGGATCTTCGAAGGTGAAACTCTCAGGCAGTAGAAGTTGCCCGCCCGTTATTCAACCGCAGGGCACGCGATGTCTGCGAGGCGCTCGCCGCCCGGCATCAACCAGATCTCGCAACTGCCGTCTTCGCGCTCCCAGATCATGTCAAAGGAGCCGTCGTCGTCGAAGTCGATGATATCGGCGACTTCCAGTGCCGGGTCCGCATTCTCCAGAGACGCGAATTCCACGTCGTCTCCATCGAAGAGCCAGAGTGCCGTTCGGCCGCTGTCGATGTCCCGCCAGAAGATGTCGGAGGTTCCGCTGCCGTCGAAGTCTGCCGTCGCTTCCAAAACCCAACTCGCGGATCTCAAACGCGGGAAGTCGACGACATCGACGACGAATCCTTCCATGAACCAGACGAATGTCTCGAACGTGTTTTCATTCTGCCAGAACAGGTCGAAGAAGCCGTCGCCGTCGAAGTCACCGGATGCGAGGATCTTCCATTCCGGGGCCACGATCGCAAGTTCGGGAACGTCCCAGAAATTCGCTTCCACCACGTTCGCGCCGACCTCGAACCACACTCGATTTACGCCAACGGTCTTGTGCCGCCAGAAGATGTCCTCACGACCATCACCGTCGAAATCGCCC
>JAJDAM010000344.1 GCA_029261905.1 Deltaproteobacteria bacterium | reverse complement strand
GGGTCACCCGGTGGCCGTTCGGAATCGAGAAAGTCTCCGTCGGCGACCTCCGTCAGCCGCTCGAAACGATTCGGCGGGTTTTCCGCAGTACCGCGGCCACGAATCGCTTCGCCCCCGGCGGGGGGAGGCCCTGATCCGGGCCGATTGGGTTGCATCGTCTACCCCGTCGAAAAAGCGAAAGTAAGACGAAACTAAGACATCGTCAACCGGAGTACTCGACTTCGGTACTGGAAGAGGAAACCCCGAAACTCGCTGTACCCAAGATCGAAAGGGCTGGTATCGCATCCGAGTGCCTGGCTGACCACTCCAGCCCGACCGGGCCCTCGTCGCCGTCCGGATCGATCTCTACAACCACTCGCATCGGCGAACCTTCCCAGCGAAACACCAACCGGTCGGCTCGAGTCTCGCAGTCGGCTCCGAGCAGCGACTGCCATTGTGTCAGTGCCCGCTCGCGATCGTGGCAGACCATTCGCAAACCGACGAGCGAGCTCGAAACTGCAGCCGGTGCGGGCGCCGGTGGAAACGGGCGTTGCCAGCTCGGATCGTCGTCGGATTCTTCGTGCCGACTCTCGACGATTTGGACCACGATGCCCTGTGCCTGCTTGGGGTGGAGGAAAGCCTCCATCCAGCCCGGGTCATCGACGTTCAAGCCGACGACTTCGTACCCGAGATGGGTCGCGCGATCGATCGCAGCCTTGTGGTCGGGAACCTTGAATGTCACATGGTGGATGCCCGGTCCCCGCGCATCGAGAAAACGGTGTAGGAAGCCATCCGGCGGGCCATCGGGTTCGAGAATCTCGAGCACTCCAGCTCCGCCGAACCGCCACTGATACCACAGGAATCCGAAACCCGGTCCGGCCGCGACGGGTTCACCGCCCAGCTCCCCGACCAACAGGGGCGTCACGTCCGCCGGGTTGCGCACACCGATTGCGACGTGGTCGAACTGAATGCGATCTCGATTCGAATTGTCCTCTCGATTCGAATTGTCCATGGGGCCGCACAGTAGCGCGCTTCGGGTGTATGCTCCCTGCGAATGGCCAGCTTGCCGAGAGAACAGTGGTCGAGTCGCTACGGCTTCGTGATGGCCGCCGTGGGTTCCGCGGTGGGCCTGGGCAACATGTGGCGATTCTCGTATCTCACGGCCGAAAACGGCGGCGCTGCGTTCGTAGTGCTGTATCTGGCGATCACGCTGGTGGTCGGGTTGCCGGTGCTGTTGGCCGAACTCACGCTCGGGCGCGGCGCGCAGAAAAGCCCGATCCGTGCGTTGGCTCACTTCGGCGGCAACCGCTGGAAGCCGCTGGGGCTGGTGTTCGTCGCCGCCGGTTTCTTGATCCTGTCCTACTACTCGGTCATCGCCGGGTGGACGGTCCGCTACGCGCTATCCGGCATCGTTTTCGGTTTCGACGGCGACGCGGCCGCGAATTTCGGTGAAGTTGCAACGGGGTGGGATGCATTCGGGTTTCACCTGGCGTTCATGGCGGGGACCATCTACATCGTCGCACACGGCGTGAGCGGCGGAATCGAACGCACCGCGATGATCCTGATGCCCGCGCTGTTCGCGATCGTCATCGCGCTCGCGTTCTACGCATCGACACTCGAGGGTGCTGGGGGTGGCTATGCGTACTACCTCGAAACAGATTTCACGAAGCTGTCCGAACTCGACGTGTGGAAGGCGGCCGCTGGCCAGGCATTTTTCAGCCTGAGCCTGGGGATGGGCGCGATGCTCACGTTCGCGAGCTATCTCGATCGCAACTCGAACCTCCCAGCCGAGTCGATCGTCATCGCTGTCGCCGACGTCGGGATTGCGTTCATCGCCGGGCTCGTCGTCTTTCCGATGATCTATGCGTTGAATCTTTCGAGCGATGTCGGCGAGAGCACGGTCGGCGCGCTGTTCATCACGTTGCCCAAGGCGTTCGCAGAAATGGGCGGTGTGGGTCGCGGAGTTGGCGGACTGTTCTTCGTCGCGCTGGTGGTCGGAGCGTTGACCTCGGCGATCTCGCTGCTCGAGGTAGTCGTATCAGCCGCGATCGATGGACTGGGCTGGAGCCGACGATTCGCCGCCGTCGTCCTCGGTGCGACGATCGCAGTCATCGGGATCCCTTCCGCCTGGAACACGAACATCCTGGGTGCTGTCGATGAAGTCGCCAACAACATCTTCCTGCTCGGTGGCGGTTTTGCGCTGGCCATTTTCGTTGGCTGGTGGATGGCCGATCCGGAGGGTGAAGTTGCGCAGGGTACGAGCGGCCCATTCTGGCTACCGATCTGGCGCAACCTGCTGCGATTCGCAGTGCCGCTGTTTCTGGGGTTCGTGCTGTACTTCGCGATTCCCAGCACCTGGCGAACAGTCGCTTCGCTGTTCTGATTCACTGGAGCCGCGCCTAGCCGATCCCCGCTCGACGGGTGGCCGCGAGTGCATCGATCGCGTCGATTCTTCGCTCCGCTGCGTGGAGTTCTTCGGCGAACTCTCTGCGATGTTCTCGCTGGTCGGGGGATCCGCTCTTGAGTAACCCACGATTCGCTGCGAGCTTCAGCGCGGTCTTGATCAACGGTTGCGAGACCGAAGCTGCACTGTGGATGGTTCCCTGCAGGTGGTACTGCTTTCCCAGTCCCAAGCACTCCGCGACGAATCGCGATTCGTCGATTTCGGTGTCGGGATCCCAGCGTTCGAGGTGGTCGCCGACGAGCCGATAGGCGTCGAGGAACGGACGCAGGACCCTGTGCGACGTAAAGGGTCGGAAATTCCGAATCAAGCGGTGAATCCCGAGTGGGCCTTCGGCCAGGTGTTGCTCCCACGCGCTGTCGTGGATGCCGAGTTCTCGACGGATCTCGCCGCGAAAGACTTCCTTGTCCGAGAAGAAGAACTCGAACTTGAGCAGGTCTCGCAGCGCCATCGCCTCGTCCCAGAAGGCAGCCGTCGAGTCTTTTACGCCGGGTTCGGCGGCACGGAGTAGAGAGAGCTCCGCGATGGCCGTCGTGACGAAGAAGTGAATGATGGTGTTTCGG
>JAJDAM010000343.1 GCA_029261905.1 Deltaproteobacteria bacterium | reverse complement strand
CGCGGCTTCATTACCGGCAAGAATCGCAAAGACTTCGTGATCCAGTATCCCGACGAGCGGGTCGACTATCCCGAAGCGTTTCGTGGCATGCCGGTACTCGTCCAACTCGAGAACGGACAACCGCGTTGTGTCGCATGTGGGCTGTGCGAATTCGCCTGCCCGACCGATTGCATCACGATCGTTCCGGGCGAACTCGAGGGTGCGAGCATCGAGCGCTACCCCGAGGCGTTCGACATCGACATGTCGCGCTGCATGTGGTGCGGCCTGTGTGAAGAGGCCTGCCCCGAAGAGGCGATCGTGATGAGCCGTGAGGTCGAGATTGCGACCTACGACCGCGAGTCGATGCTCTTCGAAAAGGAACAACTGTTGGTACCCGAGCATCTGCTGAAGCGGCGACTCGAATTTCTCCGTGGCGAGTACGATCGCGACCACCAGCCCGTGTCCGGTTCGAACGAGAAGTCGCTCGAAGCACAGCCCGCTTTTGAAAAGACCTGATGGGAAGAGACCTGATGGGAAGAGACCTGATGGAGGATTTCGGCTCGGCCGCGTTGAAGCGGCTGATCGACGACCTCCCCGGTGCAGTGACGGAATCTCACGCAAACCTCGGTGACGCAACGGCGGTCGTCGCGGCCGCACGGGTCGTCGACGTGATGCTGCATCTGCGCGACGAACTCGACTTCGAGATGTTGATGGACGTGACCGCCGTCGACTACCTGGGGCGTGACCCGCGATTCGAGGTGGTCTACCACCTCTATTCCGTGGCGCAGAATCAGCGCGTGCGCATCAAGGTAGGCCTCGCCGATCCGGGTTCGCAGGCGATGCCAGAGATCCCGAGCGTCAACGATGTGTACCCATCGGCAAACTGGATGGAGCGCGAAGTCTTCGACATGTACGGCATCCGTTTCGAAGGTCACCCCGATCTTCGTCGGATCCTGCTGTACGAAGAGTTCGAAGGCCATCCGCTGCGCAAGGACTATCCGAAAGAGCGGCGCCAGCCGCTCGTCGGTCCGAGGAACTAGCCGATGGCCCAGCACCAGCCGCCGCTTCACTTTCCGGAACGACCGGCAGATCTCGAAGAGGACTTCGAGCGCGATCTTCACACGGAGCACCAGATCCTCAACATGGGGCCGTCACACCCGGCGACCCATGGCACCGTCAAATTTCTGATCGAGCTCGATGGCGAGAACATCGTCAATCTCGACATCCAGGTCGGCTACCTGCATCGCGGCTTCGAAAAAGAGTGCGAGAGCGGCACCTGGTATCAGGCGATTCCCTACACCGACCGCTTGAACTACAACTCGGCCATTCTGGCGAACATCGGCTACGTGATGGCCGTCGAGAAGCTGCTCGGTATCGAGACGACGGAGCGATGCCAGTGGTTGCGCGTGATGTCGGGCGAACTTTCTCGGGTGGCGGACCACCTGACCCGCTGTGGTGCCGGATGTCTCGAACTCGCGGCCATGACGCCATTCTTGTACGGCATCGAGGCGCGCGAACTCACTTGGGACCTGCTCGAGATGCTGTGCGGCGCGCGGGTGACCTCGAACTACGTTCGGATCGGCGGCGTGAAGCACGACATGCCCCGCGATTTCCCCGCCACCGCGAAGGACTTCATCGCAAAGATCCGACAACTGCTCGTCGACTTCGACGACGTGATCACCAGCAATCGGATCTTCGTCGACCGGCTCAAGGGCACGGGCATCATTTCGAAGGAAGATTGCCTGAAGTACGCCGTGACCGGCCCGATCCTGCGGTCCGCGGGCGTGCCGCTGGACGTTCGCAAGACGGACCCGTACCTCGTGTACGACCAGATCGATTTCGATGTTCCGATCGGTGAAGTCGGCGACAACTACGACCGCTACCTGGTCTGTGTCGAGGAGATGCAGCAGAGCCTGCGCATCGTCGAGCAGTGCCTGGCACACCTCGATAAGATCGGGCCCGGCCCGGTCAACATCGACGATCCGCGCGTCCGCTGGCCCGCCAAAGGGAAAGTCTTCAATCGGATGGAAGAGTTGATCCAGCAGTTCAAGTCCGTGACCGAGGGGCCCCAGGTTCCGGCGGGCGAGGGCTATTTCGCGATCGAATCCGCCAACGGCGAGCTCGGCTTCTATCTCGTCTCGGACGGTGGCGCGGTGCCGGTGAAGGTGCGGTGCCGACCGCCGAGTTTCGTCAACCTGGCGCCGATGGGTGAGATGTTGAAGGGCGCAATGCTGGCCGACCTGATTCCGACGTTCGACTTCATCAACATGATCGGCGGAGAGTGCGACCGGTGAGCCACGATCGCGGTCAGGTCTGGAAACAGCTGGGCGCACCGACCGACCAGCTGGGCAGCGTCAATGATCCGCGCACTTCGGAAGAGTTCGGAGTCCGTTGGAACGAGAAGTGGCTGTATCGGGGCGACGACGGCGAGACCATCGAGCGCGTGGTCTTGTGGAATCGCTACGACCTGGTGGGCGTGTTCCGCGTCGCACCCGATGGCTCGGCTGAGCCGGAGTCGCTGACCGGGAGCTGACGCCGATGGCGAGTTCTCCTGCTGATTCAGCCCCCGATCCGCCCCGCGATCCATCCCCTGATTCGCCTTCCGATTCACCTCCCGCTGACCCGCCCTCCCAGGTGGGTCCTCCGCCGCTAGCGCCGTTCGATCTGGTCCTGCACCACGACGGCCGCTGGTCTCACGAAGGCTTGCCGATTCGCAACAAGAAGCTTCGTGAGGCATTCGACCGCGGGGTGGTGTTCCTGCCGGGTGAAGGCGAGCACGGCAAGTACGTGGTTCGACTTCGCCATTTTCGGGGCGAGATCATCGTGGAAGAAGCCGGTTTCTTCGTTCGCGGCTACGACCCGCCCACCGGCCGGGTCACACTGTCAGACCGCACGGTGGAGGAGTTGGACGTGAGCTCGCTTCGCCCCTCTCCGATCGACGGAGCGCTGCTGTGTACGATCAAACGCCCGCTAGTCGCCTCTGGACTCGTGGCGCGCTTCAGCCACAGCGCTCAATCCGAGCTGCTCAACGCCGTGCAGGACGGCGTCGGCGGCCTGGCACTGCAGTTCGGTGGTGCGGAACATCGGCTACCGGATCTGTAGCGGCAGCGGTCCGATGGGCTGTCTCGAACTGCCTGGATCCAATGCAGCTATGCTGTCGTCGTGTTTCGCAACCTGCTTCGTTCGCAGCACGTGACGGAGATCTCGGAGCTTCGGGGTCGGATCGGCTTGATGGCCTTCCACGGCGGCAATCTCGAGCGAACCACCGATGTCGTGGCCGCCGAGGTGGCCCAACGCAGTGGTTCATCGCTCTACGCGGTGTTGCAGCAGGCGCCGATGCGTGAACACCTGCCGTCGACTGCGTTTCGTCCAGAACATTCGACGGCATTGGCCGCGTTCCTCGACCACGTCGACGTCGCGATCGCGATTCACGGCTACGGCCGCATGAATCGGTTCAAGCATCTTCTGCTCGGTGGGCGCAACCGGAAAATGGCAGAGCATCTGGCCGGGTACCTGCGACGCGGATTGCCAGACGATTACGAAGTCGTTGCCGATCTGGAACAGATCCCGCGAGAGCTGCGAGGACAGCATCCGAAAAACCCGGTGAACCGCCCGCCACAAGCCGGAGTTCAGATCGAACTGCCGCCGACGATCCGCTGGAATCCTGTCGAGAAGGGCTGGTCGGATCACGAAGGAACGCCGCGTGCGGTCCAAGTCGATCATTTGATCGATGCGATGACGGCCGGCGTGCAGGCCTGGATCGATGGGGAAGCAGCCGCATGGGTCTGATCGTCGTGTGCGCGTGCGTCAGTCCAATGCCGGACGCGGGCCACCGATTGCAGCGGAAATTGACGCGGGCTCTCGAACGGGTTACTCCAATGCGTCCACGGCGCCAGACCGGCGCCGAGCCAGATTCGCGGCGGCGTAGCCAAGTGGTAAGGCACGGGCCTGCAAAGCCCTGATCCCCGGTTCAAATCCGGGCGCCGCCTCCAATCCTGCTCTCGACCCTGCCCGGCGACGTTACCGGTTCGCCTGGAAGTCCGAAGCGAGCAAGGGCGGACTCTCGAGGCCCTCGTCGCGCATGCGGAGCGCCCGATCGAGTCGAGCGGCGGCTTGGATCAGTCCGATGTGGCTGAACCCTTGCGGATAGTTGCCAATCGGAGCACCACTCGAAGGGTCGACTTCTTCTGCCAGCAGCCCCAGGTGATTCGCTGCCCCGACATGGTTTGCGAAGACCTCGAGCGACTCGTCGAGGCGCCCTGTCAGCGCCAGCGCTTCGGCCAGCCAGAAGCCGCACAGCACGAACCCGCCCTCGTCCGCATCGATTCCGTCGTAGGTCCGGTAGCGGCGAATGAAATTTCCATCGCCGAGTTCGCGCATGACGCGATCGATGGTGCGAGTGACGCGCGGGTCGGAGGGTGGCAAGAAGCCATAGAGCGGAACCAGCAGCAGTGTGGCGTCGACGTCCGAGCCGCCGTATTCGCTGACGAAGGTTCCCGCATTGGCATCGTATCCGTGCGTGACGATGGTCTGGGCGAGATGCTCTCGCGCATTGCGCCATTCGGACTCCGCGCGATCGCCACCGAACAACGGCGCGATGTTCAGCGCCCGATCCAACGCGACCCAGGTCATCAATTTGGAATGAACGTGATGGCTGGGTTCGGCGCGGGGCTCCCAGATACCGTGGTCCTTTTGCTCGCTGGTGTGCATTGCCCCGCTGATGAGTTTGCGGATCTGGATCCAGAAACCGAGGCCGAGCGTGCCTTCGGATTGCTCGTAGAGCCAGGCCGCATCGATGAGCGGGCCGATG
>JAJDAM010000342.1 GCA_029261905.1 Deltaproteobacteria bacterium | reverse complement strand
GCTTCCCAAGCTGAGGGTCGGCGGGTAGATCCGCGTTTCTAATTGGCTAAAGGGGGGAGCGCCGAGGGTCGATCCTCGGATCGGAGGGCTCACCAATAATGCGTATCTTCATCGCTATAGCCGTGCTCACCCTAAGCGCTTGCGCTGGCCTGCCTCCGACACGGCCTGTACCGCCAAAAATTCAAGCCTATACCATCCCCGAGCTGGGCCAAGAGGTCACGGTCGCCGCCGGAACGCCACTCCTTCGAATTGGGCAACGGGTCACGATGAATGCAATCGTCGTGACCCATCCGGTCCAGATTGGGCTTTGGAAAATCATGTCTGGTGACTATCTGGTCACTGAAGCGTCAAGCGAAGGTGCGCGCTTTGCGCCGCTCGCTAAGGCGGATAGCCGATGGTCACCTGAAAGCAGTGGGATCGGGAACAGTGACTATCCACCTCATACCCTAGAGTGGAACTCGGTTGGCCTCTGCATCTTCTTCAGCGAGAGCCACGGGTACAAGATGCGCCGATGTACCGATCGACGACTTGGCCAGATCGAGACGGTCGATGTTCCTGACCGCCGTGTCTGGGAACGTCGGCTGATATGGAACGGTCGCGCGGGGACTGAGATGCGGGTCGGGTATAGAGAATTCCAAAACGACCTCGCTCGAGCCGCCTACTCGAACGAGGCGTTGTTCGACCTCAAGGCGAGTCGCAAGGTCACCTACGCGGGTGCTGTGATCGAAATTCTCGCTGTGTCGAATCGGGGTGTGCGCTATCGCGTTCTCTCGCCCTTCGATGACACGGAGAGTTCGGGTCGAGATCGGCGCATCGGACCTGCTTCTATGGATCGTCTCCGTTAGGCACACGCCGACTCGCGAGCCGAGAGCTGCGCGCCACACTGATCCCTAGGGCTTCGTCCCGATGAAGCGGAGCCGTATCGGGACCGTGACAGGGGATGTCGTCGAATGTCGCACTGAGTCGCGATTCAATGGGGCCGCCGTTCGCTGGGTTCCGACGCAACGACAAGCACTTGGGCCGATTTGAAGACCAGCCTCCGAAGCTGGGGGTCGCGCGTTCGAATCGCGCCCGGGTCACCATTTGAATCAAGGTCCATTCCGGGCACATGGTTTACAGATCATTCCGGAGACATCGTTGACGATTGGGGCCGCGAGCCTGGAGTCCGAACAAGGAGTCTGCGGGGACAAATCGCGCACGCGTGCCATCCCCCGCTGGCATTTGACTGAACGCCCATCCGCGGACGCTGAGCCAGAACGCAGCTTGAATGTCCTATCACCAATGACGCGTCAGTTCGCCGAGAGCTGCTCCCAGCGCAGGCCATGTTCCGAAAAGACAGCGAAGTCGGCATCGAAGGATGCCAGGGTTGCGCCCCGGGAGATTGCGATCGCAGCGAGATGCGCATCATCGATGGTGTTGCGCAATGACCTAGGTGACACAGTGGTGAGTTCATGGAACACGAGCCAGCTCACCTCCGAATCGTGAATCAGCTCGACGCCGGCGTCGATCCAGTCACCGACCCAATCGAGCGCCTCGTCGTCGTTCATGGCGCCGGGATAGGCAGGGTTCGTGCCGAGCCTCAGGAACTGGTGAATCGTCGGCCACGCCAAGCCCATCGGCTCGCTTGCGTTGATGGCGCCCTCGAGCCATCGCCTTGCGATTGGGTGAAGATCGGACGTGGAGTCGATCGCGTAGAAGAGGATCTGAACGTCCGCGATTTTCACCGCTGGGTCTTCAGCTTCTCGAGTGCGCCACGCTCGGACATCTCTGCCGCGAGCTGTCGCGCACGCCCGATTTCGAAGCCAAAACCGACCCTTCGAGGCTTCAGGCGATAGCGCCGACGCCGAGCAGGACGCGCACCTTCGTCCGGCGCTTCCCGGAGCAGCCGATTGAGCGCCTCGTTCATCGAGATGCCTTCCTTGGTCGCGAGTCGCTTCACCTTGCGGCGTGTCGCCGCGTCGAGCCGCACCGTCATTCGTGCGTCTTCAGGCATTCCTTCACCTCCTTCACAGATGACAGCATAGCTGTCACATTGCGACTGGCAAGGGCAGTCGCAATGTGACGAAATCGGGATAGTCCATTCCGGGCAAATGGTTTACAGATTATTCCGGAGACATCGTTGACACTTTCTCCGGCACGAATTGATTCGGGGCGGGTTCGACCCGTACTGAGTTCGCCTTCTCGGTGTTCGAAAGTGCCTTCAAAGACTTTGGCCTGCCGGGCTTCGGTCCGTGTCTAGGCGCCGCCACCCGAACCGGAGATCACTCGGTTGTCGCATTCCAGGGAGATCAAACATTGACTTCAGGGGTCGGCGACTCCTCTCCTACTGCGAACGGATTCGCGACGACCGCTCCGCTGACAGGCTGTCCCGAGCCTGACCCTAGTGATCGCTACAATCCGGCCATTGCAATCGTTCGATGTGTGTCGAGGTTCAGGCGGTCGTCGCCGCTGGGGATCCTCCCAGAAGACCATCGACGATCAAAAGAGAGGAGAGGACCGGCCCCATGGCTGCCAAGAAAAAACGGAAGACCACCAAAGCCCGAAAAACCGCCCGAAAGGCGTTCGATGACAATCTGAAGGCGCTCGAGAAGCAACTCTCCCCGTCGGGGGTCAAGCGGATACGCGAGCTTCGCAAGGTCGTCAAAGATCTCGAGAAGCAGATCGACAAGGTTCGCGCCGATGCGGAAAAGCGCATGCAAAAGGCCGAGATGCAAATCCGAAAGGACGCCGTGAAGGTGCTGCGCCGACTCGAGCGCCTGATCGAGCCTCCGGTGGCCCCCAAGCGCAAGGCGAAAAAGAAAGCGAAGGCGCCCGTCGTGACCCCGGTTTCATAGGACGCGCGGCCAGGCTTTTCGGTGATTCGCGCGTCGTTGGTTCCGATCTCGTGAACCAACGGCGCGCCATCGAACATCGCCTGTAGTGGACGTTTGATTAGCGGCCACTCGCCGCCGAGCGCGATCAGCCGCGCTCCTGCGAACCCTGTACCCGCTCCCACCAAGGCCCTACGAACTCGAGCAGATCCAGATCGTGGTTGATGAGACAGATGTGCCCGTACCCCTCTAGCACCTGCATTTCCGCGTTGGGGACCCGCGCCGACATGAAGCGCGCCTCCGGGACCGAGGGCACGAGCTGATCGCAGTCGCCCGCGAGGAAGAGCGTGGGCGCTGTAATTTCATGTAGCCGTTCGCGCACGTCGTAGTCCCAGAGGATCTCGAGGCGGCGGATGTAACCCTCACGGCCGATCTGCTTCGAGCGCTCGCGGAACTCGGCCAGGTCCTCGGGCAGGGTGTGGGGGCTGTGCAAGCGAGACCCGGTGAAGCGACGCACCAGCGGCATCGCACCCCACGGCACCAGGCGCAGTGCGAGCGGGCCGAGGCGCAGTTTCACGCGCTGCGGAACGCGCGAGAACGAGTTCACGATGACCAGGCCGCGCACGGCTTCCGGACAGGCGAGCGCGGTACTCAGGCTGAGCGCTCCGCCGAAGGACTCGCCACAAAGGATGGCGCCCCGCGGTGCGATCTCGTCGATCAGTGCGCGCAGCTCGCCGACGAGGTCGTCCATGCTGCGGTCGCTCTCATCGGGAAGCGGGAATGCGACGACGTTGAAACGCTCCGCGAGCAGCGAGATCTGGCGATAGAAGAGTAGCGCCGTGCCGTCGAGGCCGGGCACCAGGATGATCGTGTCGGCTTCGAGACGCGCAGCGGCGACATCCGAGAGGTGTTCGGGCGTCTGCGGCATGCGGCTGCTCACTCCGCGGCAGCCTCGGGAGACTTCGCACGCTCGAGCTTGTGTACCGGGCAGCCCACGTAGGCAGAGCCCCCGTCGAGCCGGCTGCCCTTCGGCACCATGGACAGCGAACCGATCTGGCAACCCGGGCCGGTCTCGACGTCGATCTCGACGTGCGTGCTGACCCCGACCGTGGTGTTCGTGCCGAGCCGCACAGGCGCGGTGCGGACGACGCCGCGCTCCACTGTGTGGCCGGAGAGGTGTACGCCAGCGCCGACGACCACGCCGTCACC
>JAJDAM010000341.1 GCA_029261905.1 Deltaproteobacteria bacterium | reverse complement strand
GCTGCTGTTGGGTCTCGTCGGTGGTGTTTTGTGTCTCGTGAGGCGTGACGCTCGCGGACTCGCCGCGCTCGCAATCGGTTCGACAGCCGCATTGCCGCTGATCGCCACACATCTGAGTGCGGGTTGCAGTTTCGCAGAGAGTCTGATGCTGGCACGTGGCGGCTTCTCGCCCGTCGCTGGGACACCCGTCGTGCCGCCAAATTGGCCTTGGCTGTTTCCGCTCGCGAACCCGGTCTCGCTGGTGGCCGCGTGCCTCGGAGCGGGAGCGACCTGGCGACGCAATCGGCCCGTCGCGATCTTGTGTGCGACTTTCGTGTTTCTGTATTTCAACAATGTCTGGTTGGCACCGTTCGAAATTCGAACGCTAGTCACGCTGCTGCGCGGCTTGACGATGCTGTCCATCCCGATCGCAATCGCAGCTGGGGTCTACGCGTCGCGATCTCCCCGCGCTGCCGTCTGCGTGGTCGGACTCGCAGGCCTGGTGGCTGTCGCGAGCGTTCCGACGGCGGTCCCGAACGCGTGCTTCACCAAACCCATCGACCTCGCGAGGGTCGTCGACACTTCGATCGACCGATGCGTCTTTTTGTGGCAGATGCCCGCGAATCGTCAGGAAAATACTCGTCGCGAGTGACCCGAAATGCGGGCCATCACCCCTCGCGCCATCGGATTCTGGCTATATCTTCTGCTGCCATGACGACTCCCCTGATTCTCGATGGAAAGACACTCGCGAAGAGCACCGAAACCGAGCTTTCGAATCGCGTCGCAAAAATCAAAGAGCACAACGGCAATCGCACGCCGATCCTCGCGACGATTCTCGTCGGCAGCGACCCTGCTTCCGCGACCTATGTTCGGATGAAGGGGAACGCGTGTCGCCGCGTCGGCATGGACTCGCTGAAGGTCGAGATGCCAGAGGAGACGACGACCGCAGAGCTGCTCGCGAAGATCGACGAACTCAACGCCAACCCGGACGTGCACGGGATCCTGCTTCAGCACCCGGTACCCGACCCGATCGATGAACGTCGCTGCTTCGATCGAATCGACGTGGCCAAAGACGTCGACGGGGTCACCGCGTTGGGGTTCGGACTCATGGCCATGGGAGAACCCGTGTTCGGGAGCGCGACGCCGGCGGGTATCATCCGCATTCTCGACCACTACAAAGTCGACATCGAAGGTCGACATGCCGTGGTCATCGGCCGCAGCCCCATTCTCGGCAAGCCCGTCGCGATGATGCTGCTCAATCGGAACGCGACCGTGACGATCTGTCACTCGCGGACCCGGGATCTTCCCGAAGTCGTGCGCAGTGCCGACATCATCGTCGCCGCGGTCGGCCGCCCTCGCTTCGTCCAGTCCGATTGGATCAAGGCCGGTGCAGTCATCGTCGACGCGGGCTTCCACCCAGAAGGTTGCGGGGACGTCGATCTCGAGGGTGCGGCTCCCTTGTCGAGCGCCTACACACCGGTACCGGGCGGCGTCGGGCCCATGACGATCTCGATGCTGATTCAGCAGACGGTCCTGGCCGCGGAGAGAGCTGCCGGAATCACGCAGTAGAGCGATAGCGAGTCATCGCCGCTCGTGGAAGCGCAGTAGCGCTACGACTCGACATCCGCGCGAAGGAGTCGCAGTGCCAACTCCTGGCTCTCCTTCACGACTTCAGACACCGGGACCCCAGATTTGGGATTCCCCTCCTCATCCCAGCCATACCAACACAGATTGACGACGATGCCTCCGACGATCTGCGAAAACGCCGCGGCCGGGCGGATGGGACGAAACTGTCCGGATTCGATTCCGCGGGCAATGGTGGTTTGAAAGCTCTCCGTGATCTTGCTCCAGGTCTGAAACGTCGGCGGCTCGGTCTCTTCTGGAGCAAATGCGGTATGCGCGAGATCCCGCAGCACCAGACGAAGGTGCCCCGGGTGACCTTCGAAGTACTGAACGGCTCGCTTGACCAGGTTCGCCATCAACTCGGTGGGATCGTCTGATTCGAAATCGTCGGAGTTGAGCTTCTGGTGAATCCCGCGGTAGAGCCGAAATGCCACTTCGCGAGAGATCGCTTCCTTGCCATCGAAGTGGGCATAGATCGACGGAGGACGAATGCCCACCGCATCGGCGACATCCTTGAGCTGAAAGCCCTCCGTACCGTGAAGTGCGATCAGTCGTTCGGCAGCTTCCAAGATCTTTTCACGCGTACCCGGACTGGCCTTCTCGGGATCGTTTCGATCTGCCATGGCGAGGCCTCCGACCGGGCTGGGAACCCGGTTCGAGACACTCTAGCGCGGGCACCTCCTGGTGCCCGTGGGGGAACCCAGCGGCGAGTTGCGCTGCGCAGTCTCCGTCGCCAACGCGACCCGCTAACGGCTCCGTCGCACGCCGACACGACGGCGCTGGCGCAACCACAAAATGGGCGGCAGTACGAGTGCCAGCTCGAAACCGATCCCGCACCCGATGCCGGAAAACATCGCGCGAACGATCACCAATTCGCGGTCTTCGGGTAGCAAGTATCCTTGCGCGACCAGCGAGTTCGCGCTGGTGATGACCCTCGACAGGTAGTAGAGGTGGTCTTCATAAAAGAAGTCCAAGATGGCCTGATTGTACGGCTCGACCGAGCCGGCCAGGAAGCACGCCAGCTGAGCGAGATTGTGCAGCCCAGCAGGCAGGGACGGATCGAATTCGTTGTTTGGCGAATACATCCCGGTGGGAACGTCCATGTCCGTCGTGCGCACACCGCCTAGCGCGTTGCCGAAGAACCTCGTGATGACTCCATTTTCCTGATCGAGCACGAGACCGGGGGGCATGGGGGTGCCGTTTCTCACGAACTCATCGAGGTTCTTCCACATTGCGCGTTGCGGCAGTGAACCCAGCACGGGCCCATCGGCGAGTGTGTTCATCGGATTGAGACAGAAACTCTCGAGCGTGATCCCGGGAGCCACGTCGACATTCTTGTGAATGGTCACATGGGTTGCGCCGGCAATCTCGTAGTACCGAAAGTTCGCCGTGTCCGTCTGGCGCGCATCGCTGTCCAGGACTCGCTGGACGTCGGTTTCGGTCATCGTCCGCACGACCGGCACTGGCAAGTTGGTGTCCACCAGTCGGTCCGCGCCGCTGAGCCTCGGCGTGCATTCCGGATACTCGGGCGCGCCTTCGTCGCCACAAGCCGGACCGAAGTTGATCGGTCGCGCCGTACTCGCGGCTTGCACGAAATAGCCATCATTCGCGTCGAAGTGGAACGAGCTCGCATACGTGACCATCGATCCGCCCTGTTGGGATTGTCCGGCGTGATACAGACGCTCTACCTCGAAACCCTCGGGGAGCGGGTTCTGCGGGTCATCAGGGTTTTTCAACATGTTCGCGATCTGACCCACCATGTCGTACGCGAGAGCGTTGACCGGAAAGTCCAGTGCCGCATAGCGGGTCTGGCAATCGGCCACCGCCACGAAACCCAACAGCAGGCAACCATTCTTCAGGAAGTTGATCGACGTGGTCGAGTTGGTCACACCGACGTAGATCCAACCCTCTCGGCCGACGAACTCCGCCATCGGGTCGTAGGCAGGCGAGGTATCGAAACCACCCGTCGAGTTCCACCACTCGATGACCAGCGTCCCGCCGAAATCAGCGGGGTCCGCCGGACGGCGAATGATGATGCGGGTCGTGTAGGGAACGTCCTCTGTCTGCGGAAACGTCGCGTTCACCGGCTGCACGATGATCTCACCACGCACCGGCACCTCGTTGTAGGTGTAGATATCCGCGACACCCGATACGAAATATTCCTCGTCGACGTACGGAGTCAGCAGATCCGAGAGCTGTCGGAACGGCGGGGACTGGCTCTCTCCCTGGTCTTCGGGTGCGGGCACGACGCTGACCGGAGAAGTCTGTGACGCCTCAGCCGGATACTGGAGCGCGAACAGCGCGAGGACGATCAGTACAGAGTGAAGGGGGGATCGCATGGGCTCCTTCCTATCGACGACGAACGGCAGGTCAACGACTGACACTCGACATTTTGCACTCGACAAACTGGCAAACAATGACACACGTTCGCGACAGACGACGGGGCGTTGGGCGTGTCCGTCCTCGCCGTGTCCGTCATCGCTGTGTCGGTCATCCATTGTACAGGTGCGGGATTCGAAACGGAGATTTTGTGGCCTGAGAGCCCCCGTGGGGCCACGAGCCGACCGTTCCACCCGGCTCCTATGGTCGATCCGTCGTCGCGCCCGCTGCGACCGCGTCGAATTGGGGAATCGGATTCCCCTCCGCCTGGGCCGGTGGGGCGATCCCCAACAACTTCGCGACCGTCGGGGCCACGTTGATGTTCGCGGTCGGGCCGATACGCGTTCCGGCCGGAACACCGCGCCCGAGTGCCAGCAAAATTGCACCCATGTCGGGATGATCGGTCGCGTAGCCGTGCATTCCGGGTTGCCAATCGAATAGCAAGCCGCCGAAAAATATCGCGGCCGTTCGGAGCAGTCCTGCTTGAAAAAACGTGCGTGGTGGTGTCGTGACCAGCATCAGGTCTCCGTTGCGCGTCGGATGCCGAAGCCGTAGCTCTGCCGGCAGCTCTTCGGACACGTAGGCCACGACACCGGGAATGCCGCCGAGTACGCGGAGGGCTTCGGTTCGCGTACTCGCGTCGCGCAGGAATATCGTTGCCGTCGCAGCCGCTGGGATCACGTTCGCTTCGAT
>JAJDAM010000340.1 GCA_029261905.1 Deltaproteobacteria bacterium | reverse complement strand
AATGGTCTGGACGTCTGGCTTCGCTTCGTCCGCGCCGCCTGGGAGCACCCCGAGGTCCCGACCCTGCTGGAGCGGGACGGGCGACGCTTCGCGGTCGCGATTCCTCCCATCCGGCTCTCGATCTGGGCGCCGCTGGTGGCGATCACCCCGATCTTCCTGATCTTCGGGATCGCGATCCTGCTCAAGGGCCCGCGTTCCGGTGCCGTCCGGGCCATGTTCCATCTATTCATCGCAGTGGCGCTCTTCTTCTCGGGCTATTTCACGGGCCCCGGGTGGGTCCCCGTGCTCAGCATGATCGTGTTCGTCCCGGTCGCGACTGCCGCGGGACCGCTGATGATCCGCACCCTGCTGGTGTTCCCGCACGGCGTGATGCCGCGAAGCCGCTGGCTCCGGGCGCTCCCCTACCCGTTCGCGATCGTCGGGCTCGCCCAGACCTCGATGATCCTGGGCATCCCGTATTCGGGCCGATACGTCGAGCCCTTTGCCGCCAGCCAAACAGCCCTGGCACTTGTCGTCGCTCTCGCCCTGGCGGCCCGGGTCTACCGGCGCGCGGATCCCGTCGGCCGAAGGCAACTCAAGGTCTCGTTCCTCGGCATCTATCTGGCATGCATCCCGGGTCTGCTCGCGGGCGCATGGCTCTCGCTCCATCCGGAGGACTGGCCCACGCTCGTGTACGCGTTCGCTGCCCTCGGACTCGCACCGGGCTTCATCTACCTGGCACTTCACCGCTACGACGTCTTCGACGTCGACGGCCTGCTCTCGGCAACCGCCGCCTACAACGTGGTGCTGTTCCTGCTCGCGGGCGGCTGGCTGTTCCTGGCGCCGCAGGTCGGCGAGCTCGCCGCCGCGCAGCTCGGCATTCCCGCAAGCACGGGACAGATCGCGGCGTCGATCGGGCTCGCGGCGCTCATCATCCCCGCGCAACGCCGGCTCCAGCCGCGGCTGGAGGCCCTCTTCTTCAAGCAGAGACACGCGCTCGAAGAGACGCTCACGAGCCTCGCCAACGAGCTGGAAACAGCGCCCGACGCCAAGAGCCTGCTGCAGCAGCTCGGTGGCGAGCTGCACGCGCGCGTCCGCCCCGAATCGACCGTCCTCTATGGCCGCGACGGCGCCCGCTATGTCGCGCTCTTCGTCGAAGGCCGCGGCGTGGCCGCGGAGCTGCCGGCCGACGGGCCGGTGGTTTCCACGCTGTGCTCGCACCACGGCCCGGTTTGTGTGGACGGGAGCCTCGCGGGACACGGCGAGCGCACCCACGATCCCTTCGTTCGTGCGGCGCTGGAGGTGCTGAACGCGTCCGTCGTCATCCCCATCGCCGGCGGCGACGGCCCGCCCGGAACCTTCGTGGCCCTGGGCGCCAAGCGCTCGGGCGACCTCTACACCGGCAGCGAGCTTCACCTGCTTCGCTCCCTGGCCGACCGCGCGGCCCTCGAGCTGCAGCGCTTCGGCGAGCAGGAAACCCGTGCACAGAGCCACGCCATGCACGAGGCCATGCGCCGCTACGTCCCCGGTACCATCGCCGAGCACATCGAGCGCGGCGACGCACTGGAACCCAGCGAGCGCGAGGTGACGGTTCTGTTCGTCGACATCCGGGGCTACACGACATTGTCGGAGGGCAGTCGAGCCGAGGACGTCTTCTCCACGATCAACGGCTACACCCGGACCGTCTCCGAGCTGGTGCGCGAGACAGGGGGCACCGTCGTCGAGTTCAACGGCGACGGCATGATGGCCGTGTTCGGCGCTCCTGGCGAGCTACCGGAGAAGGAGCGCGCCGCTGTCCGCGCAGCGCGACGGATCGCCGACGAGGTGGCCGGCCTGGAACACGCGGCCCGCCCGCTTTCGGTCGGCGTTGGCGTCGCGACCGGCCGCGCTTTCGTCGGCAATATCCAGGCCGCAGACCGGATGATCTGGAGCGCCATCGGCAACACCACGAACCTGGCGGCCCGGCTCCAGTTCCTCACCCGCGAGCTGGACGTGGCGGTGATCATCGACGCCGCTACCCAGGCCGCCCTCGGCGACGAGGGGCGCCGCTTCCGCCGCCACGAAGAAATCGCGATCCGCGGCCGCAGCGAGCGGATCGACGTCTTCGCGCTGCGGGCGGGCCGACCTGCGCCGTCCGCGAAGGCGCCGGATCCGAGCACACCTCCCCGAACCCGAGACTCGAGCTGAACCCCAGGTTGCCCAGGCCCCCGACCTCGGGAGCGCTGCTCTAGCGGGCGCGATAACGTCGCGCCCCGCGCCGCCAACCGGAGAATCCCCATGTCCCTGTCCACTCACGCCATCAGTGCGCCCGCTTTCGAACGCGCACTCACGAACATGCTCGCCTGGTTCGACAAGGCGGAAGCGCACGCGACCACGCGCGGCTTCGATCCCGATCTCTACCTTCAGGCTCGTTTCGCTCCGGACATGTTTCCGCTGACGCGACAGGTCCAGGTTGCGACCGATGCGGTCAAGGGCTGCGTCTCGCGCCTTGCGGGCGTCGAAGCGCCGTCCTGGCCCGACGAAGAGAAGACGCTCGACGAGCTGCGCGCGCGCATCCGGAAGGCCATCGACTACGCGATGAGTGTGCCGGCCGCGAAGATCGATGCCGGCGCCGAGCGCGATATCTCGCTGCCGCTACCGAGCGGCGCGATCCACTTCACGGGCGAAACCTTCATCACGTCGTTCGCGCTGCCCAACTTCTATTTCCACGCGGCGATGGTCTACGCGCTGCTTCGACATTCGGGCGTCCAGCTCGGCAAGATGGACTACCTCGGCGCGCCGTGATCCTCTTCGCTGCCACGCCGTGGGGTGGCTTCCTCTCGCGCTTGACCGCGCATGTCGGGCGCGGCTGAAGCGTTAGTCGGCGGTTGCAGGTCCACGAACACCGGTCCGGCGGGGCGTCCGCTATTCCGGGCGCTCGCCGACCAGCTCGGTGAGCATCGGGTCGTGTTCCGCCTCGGGCATGGGCACCGGGGCTTGGCCGTTGTCCTCTTCGCGCGCGATCTCACTCGCCTCTTCGATGCCGATGTGGAACAGCGCAAAGCCGGGAATCACCACCTGGCCGATCGCCATGCCGAGGACGCGACCCGCACGAGGCGCGCGCACCTCGGCCCGCTCGGCCCCGAAGGGGTCGGTGATCTCCGCGAGCAGCGCGCCCACCTCGACTTGTTGGCCCAACGCAACTACCGGGATGTAGATGCCGCCCATGTCGGCGCGCACCCAGCTCGTGCTGAAATAGATGTGCTGCGCGAGCTTCGGTGGATCGCTTCCGATCGCCATGTCGAGCGACGCCATCAGGGTGCGCAGTCCCTGCACACCCTCCTCGATCTCGGCGGGTTGGAAGCGCATCGGTTCTCCGGCCTCGTAGAGCACCGCCGCGATTCCCGCTTCGCCGGCTGCCCGACGCAGCGTGCCCTTCGGCCCCATGCTGTGGACCACGTGCTCCGTACCGAAGCCCCACGCCACCTGCAGGGTGGGCACATCACTCAGATCGCCGCGCAGCTGCGGGAGGTTCGCCCGATTGAGCGAGCCGGTATGGATGTCCACCAGGTAGTCGCAGGTTCTGATCACCTGGTCGAACAGCTCGAGGGCGATGCGCGAAGCGGCACTGCCATTGGGTCGCCCAGGAAAGAAGCGGTTCAAGTCGCGGCGATCGGGCAGATAGCGCGAGCCGTTGCTAAAGCCGTGAGTGTTCACGATGGGCGCCACCACCAGCGACCCGCGCAGCCGTCCCGGTTCGACTTCGTCAGCAAACCGACGCGCAATCGCCACGCCGTTGAGCTCGTCGCCGTGGACGCCGGCGGTGACGCAAAGCGTCGGGCCCGGCTCGACACCGCGCAAGCCGACCAATGGGACCCCCACCTTGGACTGCCCGACCAGGCGCACCCGGCGGCGGCTACCGGGGGCGATCTCGTGCCCGAGCAACACGAGCGGACCCCAGGCAGGCGCGGGCAGCGCTTCGGGGAACGACTCCGCGCTCCCGTCGAGCGCGCCCCCCTCGGCCGCAGGCGGAACGGCGATCTCCGGCGTGAACTCGCCCGGCGCTGACGGCGTTTCGAAATCGTCGGCGCCCGCACTCACCGAAGCAAGCGCGCACACGAGCAGGCCCACAAAGAGTTTCTTCACCCGATCCACCGTCGCGAGAGTAGCCGAGGCCCGTGTAGCGGCCTGCGGCCGAACCCTACCGATCGGCAGCGCGTCGAGAAAGGAAGCACACGGATGTCACCAGCAGGACAGTGAACACGCCGAGCAGTGCAAATGCCCCCACCGGAACCGGCACACCCGCCGGCAATTGCACGACCCCCGAGCTCGCGTACAACCAATTCTTCAATGCGACGACGCTGGGAGCGGGGATCGGGTGCCGCGCGCCCTTGAATCGCAGATCGCACACGATCCTGCACTGCTGCTATCGGTCCTCGCAGTGATCGCGAAAGAAGACCGCCACTCGAGACTTGTCGGCACCTCCGGCAGCCACCCCATCGACGAGTTCATGGAGCGAATCCGACTCAGCCTCGAGCCGCTGACCATTCAGGCCGAGAAACACCAAGGCACTCATGAGTGCCGTGCGCTTGTTCCCGTCGACGAAGGGATGATTTCGTGCCGTGTGAAAGAGGTACGCGGCAGCCATCTCGAAGTTGTTGCCGTGCAGATACTCACCATCGAAAGTCGTCTCGGGCGTTGCCATTGCCGTACTCAAAAACGACAGGTCGCGAATTCCCGAGGCGCCTCCATAGCGTCGAATTTGATCGGCATGGATCGCAAGAACCTCGTCGAGCGTAAGGAAGATCGGCTCGTTCACTCGGAAAGGCGGCGGAAGACTCCACCATATGGCTCATGAGCCTCCGACACCAGTTCGTCAACGCGCTTCGAGCGCTTGCGGTCGCGAATCGGTGTCACGACCAAGACGTCTCCGTCGGTGGAGAGTTCGAGCTCCGTGTCAGCATCGATCTCGAGCGCTTCGAGCAGTGGCCTGTCGATTACGAGTGCAAGGCTGTTCCCAGATCGTGACAGTCGCTTCGTCATAGGTACGAACCATATTATATTTTGGTCCGGACGACCGTAGGGCTTCTGGAAAATTGGGTTCGATTTCCTACCCGGCGTGCCAGTATTTCCGCGCGGTCAGCACGGCGCTGCGGGACATCGTGCAGTGGAGCGAGGAGAAGGGCTTCGCGTCGTGGTGCGCTGATCTTTGATTGAGTGATGCATTCTCGTTTCAAGTTGCCCCCCTCCGACCTGTACGGGGGGCTGGTTCGAGCCGTCCCACCGAACGAATCGTGGTTGACGCGCGACATGGCGTCGCTCACTGGTTCTTCGGGGGTAGCTCCGCGGACGAGGCACCGATCAAACGATCCAGTGCACTGGCAAGAGCCTTGATCTGGGTCGGAGACAACTCGGCGTCGATCAGTTTATTGACGTGCTGAAAGGGGGCTCTGATATCGCCGAGCACAGCGCGGCCGCTGGGGGTCGCAGAAAGGCTCCAGGCTCTTCGGTCGACCTCATTCCGCTTCCGGCGGACATAACCGAGCCGCATGAGGCGCTCGATCATCGGCGTCATCGCAGACTCGTTGAGACCCAGGCGCGCAGCCACCTCTTTCTGTGTCGACCCTTCGCCGTTGACAAGCACAGACAGCACGGCTCCCTGGGTCGTCGTCAAATCGGAAACCGCAGCGACGCGCCGATCTGCGTACTTCTGCATTGAATGAGCCGCGAGCTGCAGGCGGTGATAGATCCGATGTTTTCGCGCAGACATGCTCTAGCCAGCTCCGAGTTTCGAGTTGCTTGCGATTGGATCGCACTTTATACTACAGTATTGAAGTATTACAACGGAGAGTGTTGTTCGCTTGGCTGTGTACGTGGTCGCGCAAATCAGATTTACGGAC